>NZ_JABFOM010000012.1:0-92044 GCF_013116715.1 Arthrobacter sp. 147(2020) | reverse complement strand
GAGGCCCCCCCTCCCAAAAAAAACGGGTTGCTAGGGTGAAATCATGGATGGGGAGATCGTGGTTCGGGTGCTTCTGTTCGTCGTCATGGTGGGATCGGGGATCCTGATGCTGTGGCTGGCGGGGGCCGCGGCGAGCGGACGACTGAAACGGAACCCGTATGCGGGTATCCGGGTCCCGGTGACCATGGCGAGCGACCGGGCCTGGCTCGCGGCCCATCAGGCAGCCAAGAGGCCCACGCACATAGCTGGCTGGTGCGCCGTCGCGAGCGGCATTCCGTCAATTCTTCCGGTCTCCATGTCGGTTGCCATGGTGGCCGTTTTCATCGGCTCGATGGCCCTGCTGGGCTTCGTGCTTTATGGCGCGAAACAAGGTAGCCGGGCGGCGCGGAACCTGCCGCCGGAGTCCGCCCCCGGGTGAATCAGCCCGGGTGATTTAGCCCCTGGTGGATCAGCCCTTCGCCTTCGCGGCAGCCTTCGCCGCACGCTTGGTTTCGCGCACCTTAGTCAGAGACTCAGGATCAACGATGTCGGCTACTGAGCGGAAGCTGCCTTCCTCGCCATAGGCGCCAGCGCTCTCACGCCAGCCGTCGCCGTCGTACCCGTACTGCTTGCCCAGCAGCGCCAGGAAGATCCTGGCCTTCTGTTCCCCAAATCCGGGCAGGGCTTTGAGCCGCTTGTAGACTTCGGCGCCGTCGGGGTTGTCGCGGGTCCAGATCTGGGCGGCGTCGCCGTCCCAGTCCTCCAGAAGAGTGGTGCAGAGTGTCTGGATGCGTGCTGCCATATTTCCCGGGTACCGGTGGACGGCGGGAGGGGTGCGGCAGAGGTCGACGAATTCGTCGGGGTCCTTGTGGGCGATCGTCGCTGCGTCGAACGCCCCGAGCCGGTCCTTGATTTTCGCGGGACCGATGAACGCGGTCTCCATCGCAACCTGCTGATCCAGCAGCATCCCGATCAGCAGGGCCAGTGGTTCCTCGGACAGGAGCTGATCGGCGGCGGGATCGTCGGTGATGTTCAGGTGCGCAGTCATAACCCCGAGTTTAACGCGCAAACCCCCGGCGGGAGTAGCTCCCGCCGGGGGTTCAGCAACTCAAGAGGTTAGTTCAGCGTCGCGGTGTCGATGACGAAGCGATAGCGAACATCCGAGGCGAGGACGCGCTCGTAGGCCTCGTTGATCTTGTCAGCGGAGATAACCTCGATCTCGGCGCCCAGGTGGTGCTCGGCGCAGAAGTCCAGCATTTCCTGGGTTTCGCGGATGCCACCGATCATGGAGCCGGCAAAGGAGCGGCGGCCACCGATCAGGGCGAAGGCGTTGACGGGCAGCGGCTCGGCCGGTGCGCCAACGTTGACCAGGGCGCCGTCCAGGGACAGCAGGCCCAGGTAGTCGCTGATCGGGATGGTGGCGCTGACCGTGTTGATGATCAGGTCGAACGAGCCGGCGAGTTCGGAGAAGGTGTTCTCATCGCTGGTCGCGTAGTAGTGCTTTGCGCCCAGACGCAGACCGTCTTCCTGCTTCTTCAGGGACTGCGACAGCACGGTGACCTCGGCGCCCATCGCGGCAGCCAGCTTCACGGCCATGTGGCCGAGTCCGCCCAGCCCGACGACGGCGACCTTCTTGCCGGGTCCGGCACCCCAGTGCTTCAGGGGTGAGAATGTGGTGATGCCGGCGCAGAGGAGCGGCGCGGCGACGTCGAGCTCGATGCCCTCAGGGATCCGCACAACAAAGTCCTCGGTCACGACGACGTGGGTGGAGTAGCCGCCCTGGGTGATCGACCCGTCGCGGTCCTTGGCGCCGTAGGTGCCGGTGTTGCCCTTGAGGCAGTACTGCTCCTCGCCGGCTTCGCAGTTCTTGCACTCGCCGCAGGAGTTCACCATGCAGCCGACACCCACGCGGTCGCCGACCGAGTGCTTGGTGACGTTGGAGCCGACTTCGGTGACAATGCCGGCGATTTCGTGGCCGGGTGCCAGCGGGTAGGACTGGGGTCCCCAGTCGCCGCGGACGGTGTGGATGTCAGAGTGGCAGATTCCGGCGAACTTGATGTCGATCATGACATCATCGGGGCCGACGTCGCGGCGCTCAATGGTGGTGGCAATCAGGTCTTCTGAGGCCGAGGGCGCGGCGTAAGCGTTGACGGTCGTAGGCATAGATAGCTCCTGCAGGTTGGTTGCTGGAAAATTCTGGTTCCTTAGCGGCAACGTCGTCAGCCGGCTGCGTATTCCCCGCCAGCGAAGTCATTGTGGGTCAGGGTAGCCGGGAGGGACGGCGGATGGTCGCCTCTCCGGCAAGCTCCGGCTGAAGCGGGACCGGGCTGATAAGTACCGCGGGACCACGGTGAAGCACCCCGTCGGAGACCGGTTGGCAGCGCACCCCACCGCGCCCCCGCATTGCCGCGTGGGCTCCAGGCGCCAGCATCCGGTCCATCCAGGCACAGGGGTGGGCGGGCCGCCCTGCCAGCAGCCGCACCACATCACCCTGGGAGTGCAGTTCGAACTCGTGGCCGAGCAGTGGGTGCAGCTGGGCGCCCCGCACGATGACGTTCCGCCGGGTCAGCAGGGGATCGAACGGGTCGGCACCCAGGAGAGAGGCAATGTCTTCGAGCGCCTCCACGGCCATTAGCGTCACCGCGGCGTCCATGTGGGCGGCCTTGCCAAAGAAACGGTCCCCCACGATCCCCTTCCCGGCCACCACCTCAGCCCGGTCGGCGTCGGCAGTGGGCACGTCGGCTGCACCGTCGCGGGCGCGGCCGAAGTAGGCGTGCGCTGGCGAGACGAGCAGGTGCAGCACCTCGACGTCGTACCGGTAGGTTTCACTCATCGTCCAAGGCTATCTTCTTAGTTGTTTTGACCTAATCAAAACAACTGGTACGGTTGAGGCATGGCCACCGGCACTAAACCGCAGACTCATCCCGAGGAGCTCAAGGGCACCATCAGGGCATCGGGCCTGAAGGTGACTGCCCCGCGCGTCGCCGTGCTGGAGGTCCTCCAGCACGCACCGCATTCAAGCGCGGAACAGGTGTTTGCCGAGGTACGGAAAACCCTGAGTGGAACCTCCGCCCAGGCGGTCTATGGAATTCTGGCGTCCTTCACCGGCGCCGGACTGGTACGACGCTTCGATCCTCCCAACTCACCGGCCCTGTTTGAATGCAGGGTCGGCGACAATCACCACCACTTGTCGTGTGTTGGTTGTGGGTTGATCCAGGATGTCGACTGCGTCATCGGCGAGGCGCCCTGCCTCACCCCGTCCGACGACTCAGGCTTCACCATCTACTCGGCCGAGGTCACCTTCAACGGTCTGTGCCGTTCCTGCCAGACCAACGGTCCGCCCGAAACCGGGTAGACCACAGCACTTCCCCTAGGTATTGCCGACGCGGCACACCGCGATCTGTCATGCCCACCCAAACTTTCAACGCTGAACAGCCCGGCTATTTTGTCGTGCCCAAAAAGGAGATCCACCATGTCAGTCCTGAACCGTACCGCCCCCGCTCACTCAGCCACCCGTCGCACCGTAGACACACCTGCCACTTCCGGCACGGCAACTTCACCGCTGCCCCTGCTGGGCGGACGCTACGTCACCACCGGGGGCCCCGGCTCGGCAGCCGAGGGACGGTATGTGACCACCGGCTCCAACGCTGCGGTTGTTTCCCGTGGTGCCTACGTCACGTCCTCCAACCGGCCCACCACCGGGCGCACCGAAGGCCGCTACACCGACCGCGGCTAGGCGGCACTCCGGGAGCCCCGGCAACAGGGACGAAACCAGGGCCTGAAGTCCCTTCAAATAGCCCCTGATTGATGCTTGTCTTGACCCATGACCGGTTCCCCATCCGGGACGGGCGCCGTGGCGGACGATGAGCCCGCGAAGGGCAGCCCCCTCGACACGGCATTGTTCGTCTTCAGCGGCCTGGCCGCGATCTGGCTGGCTGCGCTCCTGTTTCAGGAGAGCTTCCAGTGGAACCACTGGTGGTTCACCATCATCTTCTGGGCGGTGCTTGCCTACCTGGTCCTGCCCCGACTGCACCGGATCCTGAGCAGGATCTACCTTCCCGACTATTTCATCGGCAGGGCGCGCACCAGCGATGGACTGCTGGGCGATCCCATCAACGTGACCCTGCTCGGTTCCGAGGCGGCGGTCCATACCGCCATGCTGGGGGCCGGCTGGACCCGCGCCGACGAGATCGACGCCACCAGCACCCGGCGCATCATCGTTTCCACAGTCACCCGCCGGAGCTACGACGAAGCACCCGTCAGCCCCCTGTTCGTCTTCGGACGGCAGCAGGATTTCGCCTATCAGCAGGAGGTGAATGGGAACCCGGGGAAGCGGCACCACATCCGGTTCTGGCGCTGCCCTCCGGAATGGGTTCTGCCGGGCGGCACCGACGTGGACTGGCTGGCGGCGGGCACCTACGACAAATCGGTGGGGTTCTCGCTCTTCACCCTGCAGATCACGCACAAGATCAAAACCGACATCGACGAAGAGCGTGACTACGTCATCGACTCGCTCACCTCCTCCGAGCCGGAGGCGACGGTGCGGATCCTGCGGAACTTCTCCACCGGCTACCACTCCCGCAACGGGGGCGGGGACAATATCCAGACCGACGGGCACCTGCCGGTCATCGATCTGCGGCCCGTCGACGTCGGTTCCACAGCCCAATCCGTGGCTACTGCCGATAGTCGGGACCGCCGCCCGGCGCCCACCACCTTCGGCGCCTCCCTGGTGTTTCTGCGTGGCCTGACGGCGCTCATTCTTGCCGTCTCGCTCTGGACCGGTGACCTGACGGTCGTCGCGGGGCAGGAGCTCGACGAGTACATGCCGGTGGTCGCCGGCATCGTCGGTGCCTTCGCGCTGCTCGAGGTCCTCCTGGCGTGGCTGTTGCTGCGCGGAAGCAACAGGGCGCGGATCGCGGCCATGCTGCTGAGTGTGGCGGGAATCATCACTGCGGCGACCGACGTCGTCAATGGCGGCCCGGGGATCACCCTCAGCACCAACCTGATCGGGTTGGGCCTGGATATTCTCCTGATCATTGCGCTGACCAGTCAGCGTTCCCGCACCTACGCGCATCGGCGCAGCGGGCACCGCACCAGGAATCGCAGCCGGCAAAACACCGCCGAAGGAATACCTCAGTCCCCTGAGCACTTGCACGAAGTATGACAACTATTGCAATTATCGGAGCAGGAGCAGGTCTCGGAGCCGCCGTCGCGCGCAAGTTTGGCGCTGAAGGCTACTCGGTGGGACTCATCTCACGGAACCAGGGCCGCCTCGACGCCCTGGCTGACGACCTCGCAAAGGACGGGGTCCACGCGAAGGGATTCGTCGCCGACGTGCGCAACCCGGACTCCATCGCCAAGGCGCTGGAGCAGGTGACGGAGACCCTCGGCCCCATCGAGGTCCTCCAGTACAGCCCGCTGCCGCAGAAGGACTTCATGCGCCCCGTACTGGAGACCACCCCGGCGGACCTGGTGGGACCCATCGAGTTCTCCATCTACGGCCCGGTCGCCGCTGTGCACCAAGTGGTGCCCGGCATGCGTTTCCTCGGTGAGAATCGTGGCACCATCCTCTTCGTCAACGGCGGATCGGCGGTCAAGCCGGGCCGCGGGGTCACCGGAACCTCGGTGGCCTTCGCCGGTCAGGCAGCCTACGCCCAGCTCCTCAACGAGGTACTCGGCGAGGAGGGAATCCAGGTGTCGCAGCTGATCATCGGCGGCCGCATCGAGGCCGGCGACCCGGAGAAGGACCCCGCTGTCCTCGCGGAGATCCTGTGGGACCTGCACACCAAGCGCGACCGCTTCCGCCACCAGGTCAGCGAAGACTAGGCTCACTGGGACAACTAGGTTTCACCGCTTCGGCGGGCGAGGATGATTCAATGATCCGGATTGAGCTCGACAACCCAGCGCGCGACGACGTCGCGCGGCTCCTGGATGAGCACCTTCTGGACATGTTCGCCACCTCGCCCGCCGACAGCGTTCACGCACTCGACCACACAGCGCTCTCCGGTCCGGACATCAGGTTCTGGACGGCCCGCGAGGGACCGGCCCTCTTGGGCTGCGCCGCCCTTAAGCGGATTTTGCCCAATGCCGGCGAAATCAAGTCCATGCGCACGGCCACCTCCGCACGTGGCCGCGGTGTCGCCTCGCTTCTGCTCTCGCAGCTCGTCGACACTGCCCGCCGGGACCGGCTCGATGGGCTCTATCTGGAGACCGGGACCCAGGAGTACTTCGCTCCGGCCCGCCGGCTCTATCAGCGCCACGGATTCGCCGAATGCCCGCCGTTTGCGCACTACCGCCTGGACCCCAACAGCGTCTTCATGCACCTCGAGCTGCCCATCCTCCCCTAGGCGCGTGCAGCATCATCCAGTGGCGCAATCTGGTTCCGCCGTCGGGCGCCCCTTGACCAGTGCGACGGCGGACTCTGTCCCGAAGATGAAAGGATGGTGCTGACCACCTCACGGAAGGACCCTCCTCAATGGACGAGATCGTCGCCCAGGACGCGCGGCAGCATGTGCTCGCGACCCTCACCACCCAGCCAGCGTGGGTGGCGGACGACGACGGCGTCGCGTTCCTGCGCCGGTTCGACAAGAACTTCCCTGAGCTGTGCCGGTTGTTTCATTCGCTCTACGGACCGCAGAACGACTGGCTCGACCAGCTCACCCGTCTGGTCCTTGAGGCAGCCGGTTCCTGGCGGGACCGCCCCAGCGACCTGAAAGCCATCGACGCAGCGAAGGAATCGGACCCCGGATGGTTCCTTTCCAATTCGATGCTCGGCGGTGTCTGCTACGTCGACCGGTATGCGGAGAACCTCGACGGCGTCCACGCGAAGATCCCCTACTTTAAGGAACTGGGGCTCACCTACCTGCACCTGATGCCGCTGTTCCTCGCGCCGGAACCGCACTCCGACGGCGGGTATGCCGTCTCCAGCTACCGCGAGGTGAACCCTGCACTCGGTTCCATGGAGCAGCTACGGGCACTGGCCGCGGAGCTCCGCGCCAACGGGATCTCCCTGGTGGTGGACTTCATCTTCAACCACACCTCCAACGAGCACGAGTGGGCGCGGAAGGCAGCCGCCGGGGACCCCGAGTACAGCGACTATTACTGGATCTTCCCGGACCGGACCATGCCGGACGCCTTCGAGCAGCATGTCCGGGAGATCTTCCCCGATGACCATCCCGGATCTTTCGTGCCGACCCCCGACGGACGGTGGGTCTGGGCCACCTTCCACAGTTTCCAGTGGGACCTGAACTATTCCAACCCGGCGGTCTTCAGGGCGATGGCCCGCGAGATGCTGTTCCTCGCCAATCAGGGCATCGACATTCTGCGGATGGACGCGGTCGCCTTCATCTGGAAGCAACTGGGCACCACCAGCGAGAACCTCCCGGAAGCGCACACGCTGCTGCGGGCCTTCAACGCCCTCTGCCGGCTGGCTGCGCCGTCGCTCCTGTTCAAATCCGAGGCAATCGTGCACCCGGACGAGGTGGCACGCTACATCGACACCGCCGAATGCCACCTCTCCTACAATCCGCTGCAGATGGCCCTGATCTGGGAAGCCCTCGCCACCCGCGACGCGTCGCTGCTCGGCCAGGCGCTGGAACGGCGCCACGCCATCCCGGAAAACACCGCCTGGGTGAACTACGTGCGCAGCCACGACGACATCGGCTGGACTTTCGCCGACGAGGACGCCGCCGAGCTGGGGATCAATGGCTTCGATCACCGGAAGTTCCTGAACTCCTTCTACGTCAACCGGTTCCCCGGCAGCTTTGCCCGTGGGGTGCCGTTCCAGGACAACCCGCGCACGGGGGACTGCAGGATTTCGGGGACGACGGCGTCGCTGTGCGGGGTGGACCACGACGAGGCGGCCGCCGTCGAGCGCATCCTGCTGGCGCACTCAATCATTTTCAGTACCGGCGGCATTCCCCTGCTGTACCTCGGCGACGAGGTGGCCCAGGTCAACGACGACGAGTACATGTTCGAGGACGGCCACGCCGCCGATAGCCGCTGGGTGCACCGCCCCCGCTTCCCGGAGGACCGCTTCGCGCGCCGCCACGACGCCAGCACCCCCGAGGGTGCGGTGTTCGCCGGGTTGCGACGGATGATCGAAGTCCGTGCTGCCACCCGCGAATTCGCGGGTACCCGGCTGGTCGACTTCGCCACCGGCAACCGCAGCGTGCTGGGCTACCAGCGTCCCGGGGCTGACTCAACGATCCTGGTGCTGGCGAACTTCAGCGACGAACCCCAGACCGTGGACGCCCTTACGCTGAGCGGGTTTGCGCCCGACGTCGTCAACTTGCTGACCCATGCGGCCCAGCGGATCGACGGCGGGATCACGCTGGAACCCCGCGATTACCTCTGGCTCCGGGCGCAGCCCCGCTAGGGAATGCCGCCCCGCCCACAGTGGTTGCACCCGGTATGAAGAAGATTGGGTTTCTGTCCTTTGGTAACTGGTCCTCGGCGCAGGGATCACGCACCCGGACCGGCGGTGAGGCGCTCCTCCAGGCGATTGACCTGGCAGTCGCGGCCGAGGAGATCGGGATTGACGGCGCGTCCTTCCGGGTCCACCACTTTGCCCGTCAGCATGCCTCGCCCTTCCCGCTCCTCGCTGCGGTTGCTGCGCGCACCAGCCGGATCGAGATCGGCACCGGCGTCATTGACATGCGGTACGAGAACCCGTTATATATGGCCGAGGAGGCTGCTGCTGCCGATCTGATCAGCCGCGGCAGGTTGCAGCTGGGCATCAGCCGGGGATCACCCGAGCCAGCGCTCAACGGGGCCGCAACCTTCGGCTATGTCCCGGGCGACGGCGAGGACTACGCAGACCTGGCCCGCCGCCACACCGAAGTGTTCAGGTATGGGATCAGCGGCGCCGGTATCGCCGAAGCCGACCCTCGGATGGGGTCGGGGCTGTTGCCGATCCAACCGCAGTCCCCCGGGCTGAGCGAGCGGATCTGGTGGGGCGCAGGGACCCGCAAGACGGCCGTCTGGGCCGCCGAGCAGGGTATGAACCTGATGAGCTCCACCCTGCTGACCGAGGACACCGGAGTGCCGTTCGACGAGTTGCAGGCCGAGCAGATTCAGATGTTCCGCGACACCTGGGCGGAGCAGGGGCATGGTTTTGAGCCACGGGTGTCAGTCAGCCGGAGCGTCATTCCCCTGGTAAGCGACGAGGACCGCCAGTACTTCGCGCTGAGCGCCCTTAGGGAAACCCGCGACCAGGTCGGAGTGCTCGACGGGGCCCTGTCCCGTTTCGGGAAGAGCTACATCGGCGAACCGGACGTCATCGCCGAGCAGTTGGCCAACGACGCCGCCGTTCAGTCGGCGGACACCCTGATGCTCACCGTGCCCAACCAGCTGGGGGTCGATTACAACGCGCGGCTGCTGGAGAACGTTGCCGCCCATGTTGCCCCCGCCATCGGATGGCGGCGCTCCTCACAGCTCGAGGACGCCGCCAACCGGTAACGTCAGGGAATGAGCTTCTCGGCGCGGTAACGCTCGAAGAGGTCGGTGAACGCATCGAGGGTCCGGCGGTACCCGGTAAATCCGGCGACCCGGCTCTTGCTCATGTCAGCGACGACCTCGAGGTTGCGGCCTAGATCGCCGTCGGTGTGCCACCAGGACGCCACCCGGTCGAGGCGCGGCTCGGCCAGGCCGTGTGCGGCGACGAGCTGCTCCCACTGTGGCTGCGCTCCTGCCATCTGGACTTCCAGGGTGCGCGGCTCATCACTGAATCCTTCGGCTTCGACCCCGAAATAGGTGGCGAGCTGCTGCCACATCCAGCGCCATCTGAACACGTCGCCGTTGACCACGTTGAACGCTTCGTTGGCACCGGTGGGTGTTGTTGCCGCCCAGACCATGTGGTCCGCGAGCAGCCCGGCGTCGGTCATGTCGGTCAGGGAGTTCCACTGGGTAGCGGACCCGGGGAAGATGAACGGCCGGCCAGCCTCCTTGCAGAGGGCCGCGTAGGCAGCGAGGGTCAGGCCCATGTTCATGGCGTTGCCGACGGCGTGACCGATCACTGTGTGTGCGCGGTGCACTGACCAGGTGAAGCCCTGGTTGGCCGCCGCAGCCCAGAGTTCGTCTTCCTGGGCGTAGTAGAAATTGTTGACGGGCAGGCGGGGCTCTTCCTCGCGGAAGGGCGTGTCCGGCATGTCCCCTTCGCCGTAGGCTTCGAACGGGCCGAGGTAGTGCTTCAGACCGGTCATCAATGCCACGTGGGCCACCGGCTTGTCGGCGAGCGCCTCCAGCAGGTTCCGCAGCATCGCGGCGTTCACCCGGATGTTGGCTTCCTCGGTGTCCTGCCGCGCCCACGCGGTGAAGAACACATGGGTGGGGGCAACCTCCGCCAGGGCGTCGCTGAGCGACTGGGGTGAGGAGAGGTCGGCGGGGACGTACTGCACGTTGTCCCGTGGTGCCCCGGCGCTGCGGGACATGGCGAGCACCTGCCATCCCTCCCCCGTCAGCTTCTCCACCAGGGCGGACCCGGCAATGCCTGAGGAGCCGACGACCAGCGCGGTGCCGCCTGCTGGTCCGTCGGACGGGGATGAAAGTTCGCTATGACTCATGGGTGGTCTCCTTGCGTTGAACCTCGGGTGACAGGCACATTCCAGCGGAACGTCGAACTGTCCTACCTACGGCAAGCCGGTTCCACACCGAATAATTCCGCCGCTGGCACCCGTGACCGGGTCTTATGGCACTGCCCGTAGGGGGTGTCACCGTCGATGATGGAACAACTGACGGATGATGAAAGACGATGATGACACACGATGCACCCAGTCCCACCCGACCCGTGACGGTCTTCCTTCTGGATGACCACGAACTGGTCCGACGAGGACTGCGGGACCTGTTGGAGGGTGAGGGGTTCACCGTAATCGGCGAAACCGGTTCGGCGGTGGAGGCCGTCCGCCGCATTCCGGCGCTGGCGCCCGACGTGACCATCCTTGATGCGCGGCTGACCGATGGGAATGGCATCGAGGTGTGCCGGGACGTCCGGTCGGTGGACCCCTCGCTGCAGTGCGTGATCCTCACCAGTTACGACGACGACGACGCCGTCCGCGGCGCGATCCTTGCCGGCGCTGCCGGGTACATCCTCAAGGAGATCCTCGGCTCCGACCTGCTCGACAAGGTGCGCCGCGCCTCACGCGGCGAGACGCTCTTCGACGAAGAGGTCAAGGCGCGGGTCATTGCCGGATTCTCGGCGGCGCAGCCCGAGGATCCGCGCCTCGCCGGCCTGACAGTCCAGGAGAAGAAGGTACTGGCACTGATCGGGGCTGGGATGACCAACCGGGAAATCGGCGCGGAACTGTTCCTCGCTGAGAAGACCATCAAGAACTACGTCTCCTCCGTGTTGGCGAAGCTGGGGTTCCAGCGCCGCACCCAGGCAGCCGTCTACATTTCACGTCCACCGACCTGAGTACCACCCCCTGGCTGGGGTTTCGTGAGCAACCTGGACAACGGTGGGCAACATCTTCGACCCGAAAGTCCAGGTTGATCCCGCCGGTCCAGGTTGCTCACCGGACCGTCAGCCCAGTGGAAGCGTCACGTCAATGGTGGTGCCCTGCCCCAGCGCCGATGTGATCGTCACGGTCCCCCCGAGTGCTTCAGCGCGGTGCTGCATGTTCCGCAGGCCACTGCGCCGCCCCTTCTGCTCAAACCCTTGCCCGTTGTCGGAGATCCGCAGGTTGACTGACTGCTTTCCCGCAATCAGGGCAACCGTGACCGTGGTTGCTTCGGAGTGTTGCAGGGCGTTGGAGAGCGATTCGCTCAGGATCGCTTTCAGCTGCGTGGCTGTCGCCTCCCGGACCGCTGTGTCCAGTGGCCCGGAGAAGTGGATCACCGGTTCAACCTCGGACCCATCGAGCACCCTGCGGACCAACGCCAGGATCCGCGAACTGAGCGCGTCCCCGCTGTGGGTGTCCGACTGCAGCGAGTAGATGGTGTCCCTCAACTCGCCAATGGTGGCGTCGAGCTCAGTGGTCACCGAGGCAATCCTGGCAAGGGGTTCCTCCCCGACCACGTACTTCCGGAGACTCTGGATACTCAGGCCTGCAGCAAACATCCGCTGGATCACCAGGTCGTGCAGGTCCCGGGCGATCCGGTCACGATCCCCGAAGACGGCGTCCTGTTCCCGCTGGATCTGCATCTGGGTCAGTTCCAGGGCGGTCGAGATTTGGGAGGCGAAGGCCGCGACCATCCTCTGGTCCACCGGCGAGAAGGGCGGATCTTCCCGGGTTCGAACAATCACCAGGAATCGGGCGTGGTTCCCACGGTCGCTGATCCTCGTATACATCGCGGCATCGAACAGATCGGCTTCGGTGGCGGGGAGCACGTTATGCAGCAAGTCTCCGTTCAGCACCGCAGTGTCCCGGTAGGGAAGCATCACCTTGCGCAGGGCGGACCCGTCACCGACCAGCCTGCCGCGCAGGCTGTCGCTGTGCAGCCCGAGCGCCACCTCGCAGTAGAGGGACTCCTCGGGCTCCATCCGGGTGAGGATCAGTACCAGGGACGATCCTGAGGCCTCTTTCGCGTGTTCGGCAACGAGTTCCACATCGCTGAGGCTCCGCTCGGGGGACGTGTTCAGCAGCGCCCGGACGGCGTCCTGCCCACATTCAAGCCAGCGGGACCGTCGGGTTTCGGCTTCGAACAGGCGCATGTTCTCGATGGCGACCCCGGCAGCGGCAGCGAGGGCCACCGTGAGATCCTCATCGGACTGGCTGAAGTCCCCACCACCGTTCTTTTCGGTCAGATACAGGTTGCCGAAGACAGTGTCGCGGACCCTGATCGGCACACCGAGGAAGGACGTCATCTGGGGGTGGCCCGCAGGGAAACCGAACGACGACGGGTGCTTGCGCAAATCATGCAGCCGGAGAGGCTTCGGCTCGGTGATGAGGAGACCAAGCACGCCATGCCCCACCGGCAGCTCACCAATCCTGCTGATCTGGTCCTCGTCCAAGCCCACAGTGATGAAATGACTCAGAATGCCATCCGGGCCGATGACCCCCAGGGCAGCGAACCTGGCATCCACCAACCGGCAGGCCGCCGAAACCACCCGTTCAAGCACCGTCTGCAGGCCCTGGTTCTCGGCAATTGCGGCGAAGCCGGCGAGCAAGTGGTCGATCCCACCGGGTGGCGCGCTGTCGGCGGGGAATTCATCATCGGGATCGGCGACCTGAGTGGTTCGTGCGGGACTCATTGTGCGGCTCCAGTGATTGAACCGGTGAACCTTCACTCCGTCAGCCTGCTGAATGTGAAGGCGCCTGCTTAAGCTGACCCGGCTGATAAGGTCTTCCGGCCCTAGTCCAGCGGGTATGAAAACCATACTCTCGGGCTATGGACTCCGAGGATACACCCACCACCGTTTTGCCCGCCCACACCTGCTGGGAGTTGCTAAGGGATGCCCCCTATGGCCGGCTTGCCCTCTGCATCGACGGTCAGCCGGAGATCTTCCCGATCAATACCCAGGTGGACCACGGGACCCTGGTTTTCCGGACCGCCGAAGGCGCCAAACAGCGGGCGGCCGAGGGCGCACCCATTGCCTTCGAGGCCGACGGCGTCATGGCGGACGGGACGCGGGCCTGGAGCGTGGTGATCAAGGGGCATGCGTCAACGATCCAGTTGACCGCCGAGCTGATCGCGACCATCCACCTCCCGCTGCACGCGTGGGAGCCGGGGCGTAAAGACCGTTTCATGCGGATCGTTCCAGCGTCCATCACCGGGCGGAGCTTCACTGTCACTCCCGCCCCTCCTCAGCACGGGGCCCCGGTAGCCAGCGACGAGTGACTACCGGCGGGTGACCACCAAGGTGGGGCACTGCGGAGTCAGCAGCAGCGTATGCGTGACCGAGCCCAACTGGATGCCGGGTCGAGCCCCACGTCCGTGCCTGCCGATCACCAACAGGTATGCACCCGCCGCGTGAAACGACAGCGCTTCGGTCGGTGCGCGTTCCCGGTCGACCACCCTCGACACTACGAGGCCCGGATGGGCTGCCTGCACCTCTGCGAGCGTCTCCTGGGTCTTACCTTCCCCGAACGGATCCTCAGTGGAACCATCGACCGCCGTGACGACCGCCAGCCCACGGTTCGCGATGGACGCCTCGGTGGCAGCCGCTTGGAGGGCCGCCAGGGACTCAACTGAACCATCAACGCCCACCACCACCGCTCCGTCCTCCTGCCGCACGGCTGGCGCATCCCGGGGGATCACCACCACCGGCGCAAAGCTTCCCAGCACCACCTGCTGACCCACTGACCCCAAATACTCACCGTTGCGATGGTCCATCCGGTCTGCGCCCACCACAATGAGGGAGGCGTCAGCTGAAAGATTCACGAGAGCGTCCACGATGTCCCCGGAGTGCACATTAGCGGTGACGTGCGCCGCCGGATAGTCGGTACACACCTTTCTCGACTCCTCATCCAGCGTCTGCCGTGCCGCGGCGATCAGGCTGCCGTAGGGGGTCCCTCCGGCCGCCACCGGAGGGACCAGCGATGGGTCGGGGATAGCGTGCAGCACCGTCACGTGGTGTCCGGTGAGCGCACTACGCGCCACCGCCCAGCGCAGGATCGCCGGACCTGTGATCTGGTCCCTGAAGGCGACAACGATCGGGTGTTCGCGGACCCGGGAGGAGGGCTGCGCATCGGTCATGCCGTAGGTCCCTCGGGGACGATGACCGCCCGGCTAGGCACCGCCTTCACGCGCCATCCTCGGGCATCTCACCGGTGGATCCTTCAACCACCAGGACCGGGCATTTGGCGTGCGCCACGCAGGCGCCGCTGACCGACCCCATCAGCAAACCCCTGAAGGTACCGTGACCGCGGCGACCCAGCACCAGCATCACTGCCCCCTCAGCCGTCTTGACCAGCCCTTTGGACGGATGGGAGAAGATGACCAGCTTCTCCAGCCCCTCCGGCGGATTCCCCCCGAACGCGGCCTCGACTGCCGAATCGAGGTGCTTCTGGGTGATTTCCTCGAAGTTGTCGCTCCCCAAAGGGACGTAGCCGGCGTACTCCGGCGGGTAGTCCCAGGTGCTTACCGCCTGGATCACTGCCCCGAACGGAGGCGCGAGTTTCCTCGCGAAGCGCAGCGCGGCAATCGATTGTTCTGAACCGTCAACTCCGACGACGATGCGGGACGAAGTGGATGCGCCCATGATGTGCCTCCCAGGTCAGCGCGGCAGGGTTTGCAGCAGCTTCATTCAGTCTTGCCCGCGGGACCCACCGGCGTTAGGGTCTTACGGCCCGTTCTTGGGGTGAAGACCGTCAGGATTTCTTGAATGATAGAATCATCAAACAGTCAATTAGATGGAGCAAGATGTCGATGGATCAGGAAAACCAGGGGCCCGCGTTCGCCGACTTCCGTGCGCCCCTGTACGAGGTGAAGGCCAACCTCTTCAAAGGGCTTGCCCACCCGGTGCGCATCCGAGTCCTTGAGCTCCTCTCCGCTGCCCCCGAAGTGTCGGTGTCCGATCTCCTGTCGGCAACGGGACTCGAGGCCTCCCACCTCTCGCAGCACCTGTCGGTCCTGCGGCGCTACCGACTCGTAACGTCGGACCGCCGGGGACTCCAGCAGTTTTACACCCTTGCCGATCCCCTCGTGGCGGAATTGCTGGCGGTTGCCCGCGGACTCCTTGAGAACGTGCTCCACGCAACCAAGGAAGACCTTGAAACGGCGACTGTCCCCCGTCCTTCGTCCACCAACAGGGACACCCTGTGAGGGCCCTCCCGGCACTCCAGGCACTACTTCCCTCGGTCAAGGACTATGCCCAGTTGCCCCGCACCTGGAAGGGGGATCTCATTGCCGGCCTCACGGTCGGCATTATCGCTTTACCCCTGGCGCTCGCATTCGGTGTCAGCTCCGGTGCCGGGGCGGCCAGCGGTCTCATCACGGCCGTCGTCGCGGGCCTGGTAGCAGCTATTTTCGGCGGCTCCCATGTCCAGGTGTCGGGTCCGACCGGTGCGATGGTCGTGGTGCTAGGGCCGGTCATTGCAACCCACGGAATCGAGGCTCTGGCCCTGGTAAGCGTGCTCGCAGGGGTGATGGTCGTTGCAGCCGGGGTCCTGAAGCTGGGGCGGGTGGTGTCCTTCCTGCCCTGGCCCGTCATCGAGGGTTTCACCCTCGGGATCGCCATCATCATTTTCCTGCAGCAGGTACCCGCTGCCATTGGTGAGGACGCCGGCCCCAGCAGCAACGCGGCCATCTCAGCACTGCAGGCGGCCAGCGGCGCCTCGTCGGCCGAGTTCCTGGCGGCCGCGGCCCTCGTCGCCCTCGTCGCCCTCATCATGGTGGTGGCGCCGCGGATCCACCACCGCATTCCCGGCTCCATCATCGCGATCATCGCAGCCAGCCTCCTGGCCGAGCTACTCGCCCTGCCGGTAGCGCGCATCGGCGCCCTCCCGGATTCCCTGCCCGCCCCCACCGTGCCCGGCTGGGACTGGCAACTCATCCTGATGCTGGCCGGACCAGCCGCCACGATCGCCATCCTCGCTGCGATCGAGTCACTATTGTCAGCACGGGTGGCTACCTCCATCTCCGATACCGGCCCCTACGACGCGGACCGCGAGCTCTTCGGGCAGGGTCTGGCATCCGTCGCGTCAGGGTTCTTCGGCGGCATGCCCGCAACAGGTGCGATTGCCCGGACCGCAGTAAATATCCGGTCGGGCGGCCGGACACGGCTCGCCGCCGTCACCCATGCCCTGATCCTCCTGTTCGTGGTCTACCTGGCCACGGGACCGGTGTCCCGCATACCGTTAGCTGCCCTCGCCGGCGTCCTGATGGTGACGGCGGTCAGAATGGTCTCGATCTCAACCCTGCGCAGCGTCGTCGGGTCGACCCGCGGGGACACCGTGGTCCTGGTCATCACCGCCGTCGTCACGGTCTCCTTCGACCTGATCCAGGCGGTGGGCATCGGAGTGCTGGCGGCAGCGTTCTTCGCCCTGCGGGCGTTGGTGAAGTCCGGTGGGGTCCACCGCGAGGAGATCACCGGCCCCGCGAGGGACGGTGATGCGCGGATCGCCGTCTACCGCATCGAAGGCGCACTCTTCTTCGCCGCCGCGGAGCGGGTCCTGGAACGGGTCAGCGACATCGACAATGTCGAGGTGGTCATCATCCGGATGTCCCAGCTGCAGTCCCTTGACGCGACCGGCGCGCGGGTCATCGCGGAGCTGATCAACACTCTTGAACGGCGCGGCATCACCGTGCTCGTGAAGGGTGTCCAGGAGCAGCACCTGCGTCTGATTACCAAGGTTGGGGTCCTCGAGTCCCTGCGGCATCGGAATCATCTCTTCACGGCACTGGAGCCCGCCATCGAGCATGCGCGCAGCCACGTCGCCCGGAACCGGGAGACACCCGCCGCGGCCCATCCTCACGCCTAGATTTCCCGCCAGCCGCAGGACCAAAGCCTCTGGACCAGCCAACCCTGACGCGCCACGGTGGGTAGACAGCTACCACTGCCGGGAGGGGCACCCATGGAACACCGCATCGTCGTCGGCGTCGACGGTTCGCCGTCGTCACTCCTCGCGCTGCAGTGGGCGGCCCGCCTGGTTCCCACCGTCGCCGACTTGGTCACTGCGGTGGCCGCCTGGCAGGTGCCCTTCACCTACTACGAGTTCCCGGTCTCGGGGTGGGACCCCAAGAGTGTCGCCCGGACCATCCTGTCCAAAGCCTTGGATGAGGCCTTCGACGGCGAACCCCCGCCGTTTGTCAGCGCAGAAACCCGTCAGGGCCCGGCGGCTGGTGTGCTCATCGAGGAGAGCCGGAACGCCGAAATGCTCATTGTGGGCAGTAGGGGCCACGGCGGATTCATCGGCCTGCTGCTTGGGTCGGTGAGCTCCGCGGTCGCCGAGCATGCCAGCTGTGCCGTTTTGATCGCCCATGAACCAGAAAAGCACTCTCCCCCTAGCGGAAGCAGCATCGGATGAAGCACAGCATCGTCGTCGGTTACGACGGTTCGGATCAGTCACGCCTGGCTCTTGAATGGGCCGTCCGGCAGGCGGTACTCGAGGAGCGGTCCCTGCATCTGGTGCACTGCTGGATCTGGCCCCTCTTCACCGATGACCTGGGTCCGGTGGAAGGAGTGGCGGACAGCGGGCTGAGGCACGCAGCCGAGGCGATCGTGGCCGAAGGCGTCGAGGAGACGAAGCGGCTGGCCCCGGACCTTGAGGTGAGGACAAGCCTCGTCTCAGGCGTCTCTTCGGGGGTGCTGGAGAGGATGTCGCGCACCGCGCATCTGGTGGTGGTGGGGAGCCGAGGGCTAGGCGGATTCATGGGTCTGCTGGTCGGATCGGTCAGTCTCAAGCTGGCAGGTACGGCCCACTGTCCGGTCGTGGTGGTGCGGTCCCGGGCGAACCCTGCCGGACCAGTCCTCATTGGCCTCGACGGTTCGCCGAAAAGTGACACCGCGCTCGACGACGCCATCGCGCTGGCCGCAGCGTGGAAGGCTCCGCTTAAGCTCATGCACGTGCGCGACGACGTCCGCCTGTTTGGGCGCAACCATTCCTATCCGGGTTCCGACGTGCGGGCCATGCAGATCCTCGCGGATGCGGCGATCCGCGCCCGGGCGGCCGTTCCCGGCATCGAGCTCGAATCGGTGCTGGTCACCGGCCATTCAGTTCCCGGCACCCTCCTCGAATCGGGCACCACCGCCCGGATCATGGTGGTGGGCGAGACGGGTCAGGGGAGATTCCTGGGCGCGGTCGGCTCGACAGCGCAAACCATCCTGCATCACGCCCCCGGGAACATCATGATCTCCCGGAGACCCCGGGGCTGATCCCTCGGTCTCAGCCCACCATCCGGGTGGCCGGTGCCTACATCTGGGTGAAAGCAGCCACGGCGGGATCGGCGCCGATGCGGCCACCCGACTCCAGCGCTGACACTTCGTCCACCTCTGCTTGGGTCAGGGTGAGGCTGACGGCCGCCAGGTTCTCCCGCATGCGGGTGGAATCCGACGACTTGGGGATAACGATGGTGCCCTGCGCGAGATGCCAGGCGAGCACTACCTGGGCCGGGGTGGCCCCGTACTTGCCCGCCAGCGCTTCGACGGGTGCGGCTGTGAGGTCTGCACCCTGGCCGAGCGGACTGTAGGCCTCCACCGCAATGCCCAGGGAACGGTTCTTCGCTGCGAGATCCTGCTGCTGGAAGGTGGGATGGATTTCGATCTGGTTGACCGCCGGGACAATCTCCGACGCGGCGAGCAAGGTGTCGAGGTGGTCCGACAGGAAGTTCGACACACCGATGGCCCGGATGCTCTTGTCGGCGTAGAACTTTTCCATTTCCTTCCACGCTCCGGTGAACAACCCCTGCGACGGCACCGGCCAGTGAATGAGGTACAGATCGAGGTAGTCGAGGCCGAGGGCGTCACGGCTGCGGTTGAACGCGTCGGCGGCGTCGCCCTGCTCACCGTTGCGCAGCTTGGTGGTGATGAACAGTTCCTCCCGCGGGATGCCGGATGCGGCGAGTGCCGCCCCGACGCCCGCCTCATTCCGGTAGGCGGCAGCTGTGTCAATGTGCCGGTAGCCTGCCTCGAGCGCGTCCTCGACAACCCGCTGCGTTTCGGCCGGCGGGATCTGGAAGACACCGAACCCCAGCTGCGGGATCTCGACGCCGTTGTTGAGGGTCACGGTGGGAACGGTGTTTTCAGTTGGCTGGGACATCATCAATTCCTCGGGTGGTCGGATTGGTTTCGTCGGATAGGACTGTACCGGAATTGGGAGCCGGCAGTGCAGAATGGGGCCATGAGCCTGACTCCTCCAGCCCCTGCCGCGACGGCAGCCCCGTGACCGCTGCCGACCCGGTGCGCATCGACTTCGCAGTCGTCGGTAGCGGCTGGCGTAGCCTCTTCTTCCTCCGGATAGCCCGTGAACTGCCGGAACGCTTCCGGGTCGTCGGGCTGGTGACGCGCAGCGACGCTACCGGAGCCAATATTGAAGGCACGTGGGGTGTTCCCACCTACCGGACGATCGACCAGCTCCTGAACCACACCATGCCGAAATTTGCTGTGGTGTCGGTTCCTCGGACGGTGGCTCCCGAGACGATCACCCGTCTGGCCGGACACGGTGTTCCGGTCCTCACTGAGACACCTCCCGGACCCGACGTGGAGTCAATGCTTCCCCTGCACCAGCTGGTGGCGGAGGGCGCGCTCATCCAGGTGGCCGAGCAGTACCACCTTTCCCCGTTGCTCGCCGCCCAGCTGGCGATTGCCCGGTCCGGGAAACTGGGGGAGATCAGCCAGGCGATGGTGGCGCAGTGCCACGACTACCACGGGGTCAGCATTATTCGCCGGGCGCTCGGCGTCGGATTCTCGGACGTCCGGATCAGCGCCTCAGCGTTCGAGTCGCCCCTGGTGCAGGGTCCGGACCGGACCGGCGATCCCACTCAGGAGACCCGGGTGACGTCGCACCAGATCACCGCCCGGCTGGATTTCGGTGGCCAACTGGGGGTGTACGACTTCGCCAACGAGCACTACCGCTCCTGGATTCGCGCCAACCGGCTGCTCATCCGTGGGGATCGGGGAGAGATCAACAACCACGAGGTGAGCTACCTCCAGGACTTCCGCACCCCGATATTTAGCACCATCAGTCGCGTCGACACCGGTGTTGGCGGGAACCTTGAAGGCAAGTTCCTCCGGGGGCTCATCTGTGGTGATGAATGGGTGTACCGCAACCAGTTCATGCCCGCCCGGCTGATGGGCGACGAACTGGCGATCGCTGAATGCCTGGCCCGCATGAGTGACCATGTTGACGGCGGCCCCGAGTTCTACAGTCTCGCCGAGGCGTCGCAGGACCACTACCTCCAGCTGCTAATGAGGCAGGCTGTCTCCACCGGCGAGGTAGTGACCTCCTCACGGCAACCGTGGGCACCATGAACCCGGCCCCCGAAGGTGGCGGACGTCGCAGGGATGGTTGAGGAGCTGGCCGGAGCCCCCGACGACGCTGGCATCCTCCACATCGATCGGACGCTCCTCGGACCGGGCTCCTGATGGACAGCCGAGTCGCGAGATGAGCTACCTCCAGGATGGGCACTTGACGTAAGTAACGGTTCGATACCGTGGCTGGATTGTGCTGTTCAGCCCAGCACCCCGCGGATACTGTTCGGTATATGGGGGCGCCTCACTGCGGCCTGCCACCGTCACTCGCCCGCTGCTGCACCGTGGAGTAGCCGTATTGCCTCCGAAAGGAGCACCATGACCTTTGTTCGACGCGCAGTCCGCGCAGGAACAGCCAGCATGGCCGCCCTCGCCCTCCTCTTCCCCCTGGCGTTGCCTGCCGCGGCTGGCCCCGTGGTGACACCCGCCAAGCCTCCGCCGGTATACCACTCGCCCGTCGGATTCATTGATGTTCCCTACGATCACATGTTCTTCAAGGAGATCGACTTCATGGGGCACGAGGGAATCAGCACCGGCTACCCCGACTTCTCCTTCCGACCGGGCGCCATTGTTAACCGCGATTCTGCCGCAGCCTTCTTCTACCGGTACTTTACGGCTCCGGGTGATTACACTGCACCCGCAGTGTCGCGGTTCACCGACGTCCCGGTTGGCCACCAGTTCTTCACAGAGATCCACTGGCTGGCCGACAATGACATCACCACGGGGTACCCGGATGGAACCTATCGCCCCCACCAGCCAGTCGATCGCGACGCTATTGCGGCGTTCTTCTTCCGCGCGATCGGCGTGGGAACCGCGACCTACCGGCCCCCGGCGCAGTCCCCGTTCGCCGATATCCCGTTGAACCATATGTTCTACCGAGAAATAGCCTGGCTGTACCAGAGCGGCATTGGCACCGGGTGGATGCTCGGCGACGGCACGCGGGTCTTCCGCCCGATGACGGAACTTCCCCGCGAAGCTTCGGCGGCCTTCTTCTACAGGAGCTACCTGGCCTGGGGTCAGCTGCGGTAAGCCCCGGCGAATCACCAAACCGTTTCCGGTGGGCAACTTGGACTTCGTTGGCCAGCATTTTCAGCCGATTATTCAGAGTGCCCACCAAGGGACCCGGTCACTCACCTGATGGACGGCTAGGGCCCGCCAACCGAAGACCGGCCCGTCCACTGCCAGTTTCTCACCTCGGGTAGGTCCTCGCCCTCCGCGCGAATGTACTGGTGGTGGGTGATGAGCTTGTCCTTCAGTTCCTCCCGCGCGTGGGAGGAGACGTCCCGCAGCCGGGGCACCCGGTCGATGACGTCGATGGCCAGGTTGAACCGGTCGATCTGGTTCATCACGCACATGTCGAACGGTGTGGTGGTAGTGCCCTCCTCCTTGTATCCCCGCACGTGGAAATTGTCGTGGTTGGTATGGCGGTAGGTCAGGCGGTGGATCAGCCACGGGTAGCCGTGGTACGCGAAAATCACCGGCTTGTCCTGGGTGAATACCGCGTCGAATTCCGGTCCGGACAGGCCGTGCGGATGGTTGCCCTGGTCCTGCAGCCTCATCAGATCCACCACGTTGACCACCCGAATCCGCAGATCCGGGAAGTAGGTTTGCAGGATTTCGACGGCGGCGAGTGTTTCCATCGTCGGCACATCACCGGCGCAGCCCATAACGACGTCGGGCTCCAGCCCGGCGTCGGAGCTCGCCCACTCCCAGATCCCGACCCCCTTGATGCAGTGCTGGATCGCTGACTCCATGTCGAGGTACTGCAGCTGGGGCTGCTTCCCGGCGACGATGATGTTCACGTACTGCCGACTGCGCAGGCAGTGGTCGGCCACCGACAGGAGCGTGTTCGCATCCGGTGGCAGGTACACCCGGATCACGTCCGCCTTCTTGTTGACGGCATGGTCAATGAAGCCGGGATCCTGGTGGGAGAACCCGTTGTGGTCCTGCCGCCAGACATGCGAGGTCAGCAGGTAGTTCAGGGAAGCGACGGGCCGCCGCCACGGGATGCGGTTGGTGGTGTCGAGCCACTTGGCGTGCTGGTTGAACATCGAATCGACGACGTGGATGAACGCCTCGTAGCAGGAGAAGAACCCGTGCCGGCCGGACAGCAAATAGCCTTCCAGCCACCCCTGGCAGGTGTGCTCGGACAGGATTTCCATCACCCGGCCGTCGCGGGCCAGATGATCGTCCCCGGGAACCACCTCGGCGTTCCACGCCCGATCGGTGGTCTCCAACACCGCATCCAACCGGTTGGAGTTGTTCTCGTCGGGTGCGAACACCCGGAAGGAGTCCATGTTGGACGCCATGATGTCCCGCAGGAAGGTGCCCAACACCCGGGTGGACTCCACAGCGCCCGTCCCGGGCGTCTCGACGGGCACCGCATAGTCCCGGAAATCGGGCATCGTCAGATCCCGGAGCAGCACCCCACCGTTGGCATGCGGGTTGGCGCTCATCCGGCGCGGGCCCGCCGGGTGGAGTTCACGGATGGTTGGGACGGGTGCCCCGTCGTCGTCGAACAGCTCCTCGGGCCGGTAGCTCCGTAACCACTCCTCGAGAATCTTCCGGTGCCCCGGGTCTTCCCGCGCCTTGCTGAAGGGAACCTGGTGGGCACGCCAGGTGCCTTCCACTTTGACGCCGTCGACGTCGGTGGGCCCGGTCCAGCCCTTCGGCGAGCGCAGCACGATCATGGGCCAGAGCGGACGATGATCGTCACCCTCGATCCGGGCGCGATGCTGGATTTCCTGGATCTCGTTGAGGCAGTCATCCAGGACCCGGGCGAAGTCCTGGTGCATCTGCTCCGGATCCGAGCCCTCCACGTAGTGCGGGGTGTGGCCGTAGCCGCGGAGCAGCCCGTCGAGTTCCTCGTGGCTGATCCGGGCCAGGACCGTGGGGTTGGCGATCTTGTAGCCGTTCAGGTGCAGGATCGGCAGGACGGCTCCGTCCCTGCGGGCGTCGACGAACTTGTTGGAGTGCCAGCTGGCCGCGAGGGGGCCGGTCTCAGCTTCGCCGTCGCCAATAATTGCCGCGACGGTGAGATCCGGGTTGTCGAACGCCGCACCGTACGCGTGGGACAGGGCATACCCCAGCTCGCCACCCTCGTGGATCGAGCCGGGGGTTTCCGGTGCCACATGGCTGGGGATGCCGCCGGGAAAGGAGAACTGGTGGAACAGGCGCCGCATCCCGTCGCCGTCGAAGGAGATGTCCGGGTAGGTTTCGCTGTAGGTCCCTTCGAGCCAGGCCGAGGCGACCGCCGCCGGCCCGCCGTGGCCGGGTCCCATGATGTAGATCATGTCGAGGTCACGCGCCATGATCACCCGGTTCAGGTGGGCGTAGATGAAGTTCAGCCCGGGCGTCGTCCCCCAGTGTCCGAGCAGCCGGGTTTTGATGTGCTCTGGTTCCAGGGGTGCCTTCAGGAGGGGATTGTCCATCAGGTAGATCTGTCCCACCGACAGGTAGTTGGCCGCACGCCACCAGGCGTGGATGTTCGACAGTTGGGCAGGATTCAGGACCGGCTGCTGGCTCATGGGTTCAATCGTGCACCCAACGGTGTCAAGGATCTAGTGCCGAAAGGCCCTTATCGTGAGCCTGGCGCTGAAGCTACGGTGAATAAATGGACAAGAAACTCAAAGGTAAAAAGTCCCGCAAGTGGAGCGACCTGTCGGACCGCCAGAAGGCTATGACCCTGGTGATGGGCTCCATCCAGCTGTCCCTCGCGGCGACCGCCTGGACGGACCTTGCCAAGCGTCCGCCCGAACAGGTGAATGGGCCCAAGCTCGCCTGGACTGCGATCATCGCCATCAATTTCGTGGGCCCGGTGCTGTACTTCGTCATCGGACGTCGCCGCTAGACACCGCCCACCCGACCCGACAAAAGAAGGCTTTCCATGACCTCCTCCACCACCAACGACGAATTCTGGGACGGTCCCGGCCTTCTCCGCGCCTCCGAGCCGCTGGGCACCGACGAATGCTGGGCTCTGATAGCTGGGCAAACCACGGGGCGGATCGGGTTCCTGAACGAGGGGCTGGTGACGATTTTCCCCTTGAACTGCATCGTCTACGACCGGGGCGTGTACTTCCGCACCGCTGAAGACGGCGTGATCGCCCGGAGCGCCTTGGAGCGGGCAGCGTTCCAGTTCGACCACATCGACACGGTTGCCCGGAGCGGTTGGACCATCCTGGTCAACGGCAGGGTGGAACGGGTCGCGGACCCCGAACTGCTGACGACGCTGTGGGGCCGGCCCACCGACGAGCCGTGGGCCCCCGGCCAGCGCAACCTCTTCTTCGGCATCACCGCCGACAAGATCAGTGGACGGCGCGTCCACCCGACCTATTAGCTACCCCTCGGGTCGTTCCGGGTCCAGCAGTTGCGCCAGGTGAATGCCGCGGCGCTCGCTGAGGTCCTCCAGTTGGGTCCGGCAGGAGTACCCGTCGGCCAGCACGACGGCGGCGTCAGTGGCTCCCCGGACTGCCGGGAGGAGCTGCTGCTCGGCGACCGCCACCGAAATGTCGTAGTGCCCGCGCTCCACACCGAAGTTCCCTGCGAGACCGCAGCACCCGCCAAGTTTCTGCAGCGTGGCACCCGCGCCCTCCAGAAGGGCCGCGTCGGGGCTCCAGCCCATCACCGCATGGTGGTGGCAGTGCGGCTGCGCAACAACAGAGGTCCCAACGAGCGACGGTGGGGTGTAGCCGGGGGCCTTCGCGAGAAACTCGGCGAGGGTGTGGGTGGCCTCGGCCACCCGACCGGCCGTGGCGTGACCGAGCAGCTCGACGGCGTCGGACCGGAGCACGCCCGTGCAGGACGGTTCCAGGCCAACGATGGGAATGCCCCGGTCAACCGATTCCCCCAGCACCGTGACGCTGGAGCGCAGGATTTTCCGGGCGGCATCGAGCTGGCCGGTCGAAATCCAGGTAAGACCGCAGCAGACCGGCGCGTCGGGGATCAGCACCTCATAGCCGGCGGCTTCCAGCACCCGTACCGCTGACTGTCCTACGTCCGGCGAGAAGTTGTTGGTGAACGAATCCGCCCAGAGCAGCACCTGCGGCCGGTCCTTGGCATTGGTTCCGGCGCTAACACTGGTTCCGGCACTGGCGCTGGCCCGCGCGGTGAACCAGGAGTGGAAGGTCTGCGGCGCGAACGCGGGGATGGAGCGCCGCTGGTCGACGCCGGCCAGCCGGAGTCCCAGCTGACGGACGCCGGGTAACCGGACCAGGGCATTCACCAGCCGAGGTGCGAAGGCGGCCAGTTTCGCCCAGCGCGGTAGCCAGCCCAGCGAGTAGTGCGAAGCGGGCCGGATCCGGCCCTTGTGGCTCTGGTGCAACACCTCGGCTTTGTAGGCGGCCATGTCGATGCCGGTGGGGCAATCCGAGGCGCACCCCTTGCAGGACAGGCAAAGGTCCAGGGCGTCGTGTACCTCGGGTGCCCGCCAGTTCGGTTTCCCGCCCGTGGTGCCGCCGGTGACCGACCCGTTGATCATCTCCTGCAGCACCCGTGCCCGGCCCCGGGTGGAGTCCTTTTCCTCCCGGGTGGCCAGGTAGGACGGGCACATCACTGAGCTGTTGTCAGCGTGCGACGCCCGGCACAACCCCACGCCGGTGCAGCGGTGGACCGCCTGGCTGAAGTCGCCGTCGTCGTGCAGGTACCCGAAGCCCAGTTTGGAGCGCAGTGGACCCGCCTCGGCCACCCGGACGTTCGCGTCGAGCGGTTCCGGGTTCACGAGGATGCCGGGATTGAGGATGTTGTCCGGGTCGAGGATGCCCTTGACCTTCCCGAACAGGGAGATGGCTGCGGGCGAGTACATGTAGGGCAGGAGTTCGCTGCGGGCGCGGCCGTCGCCGTGTTCACCGGAGAGGGAGCCGCCGTAGCGGGCCACCAGTTTCGCGGCGTCGGTGAGGAAGGCGCGAAAGACTGTGGTGCCGTCGTGGCCCAGGGGAAAGTCGAGGCGGATGTGGACGCAGCCGTCGCCGAAGTGGCCGAAGGGGAACCCGGTCAGCTGGTGGGTGAGCAGCAGGTCGTCGAATTCGCGGAGGTAATCGCCGAGCCGTTCCGGCGGCACAGCGGCGTCCTCCCAACCGGCGTGGGCGGGTGCGCCGGCGGGTGAGCGGCCGGCGAGTCCGCCGCCGTCCTCACGGATCCGCCAGAGCGCCAGCGCTTCCCGCGGGTCGGTGATGATCCGTGCGTGCCTGGCCTGCTCGATGGCGCTGAGGCGTCCGGCGCGATCTGCGACGTCGACGGCGTCGTCCCCGGAGATCTCGACGAACAGCCAGGCTGCACCGCCGGGCAGTTCCGGTACCGCCTGCGGTCCCTTCCTGGAACGGACCACCTCCACGATGCGCGAGTCGAGGCCTTCGCAGGCGGTGGGACGGAAGGGCAGGACGGAAGTGACGGCGTCGCCGGCGTCGCCGATGGTGTCGAACCCGAGCACCACCATGGTCTTGTGCGGTGCGTCGACGACGAGCCGCACGCCGGCCTCGAGCACGACGGCGAGGGTGCCCTCGCTGCCGACCAGCGCCCGGCGCAGGTCGAAGCCGCGTTCCGGGAGCAGGTGCTCGAGGGAGTAGCCGGAGACCTGACGGCCGAAGCGGCCGAGTTCGGTCCGGATGGTGCCGAGTTCGGCGCCCACCAGCGAGCGCAGGGCGTCGGTTTCCGGCGACGACGGCGTGCCGTCCGCGCCAAGGTAGAGCCGGGTGCCCGAGCCGGTGACGACGTCGAGGTGGGTCACGTTGTCGGCGGTGCGACCGTACGCGAGTGCCCGGGATCCGCAGGCGTTGTTGCCGATCATCCCGCCGACGGTGCAGCGGGTGTGGGTGGACGGGTCGGGTCCGAAGCGGAGCCCGTGGGTCAGGGCCACCTTCTGCAGGGTGGCGTGCACGGCGCCGGGTTCGACGACGGCGGTGCGGGTTTCGGCGTCGAAGTCCAGCACCCGGTTCAGGTGGCGGCTGAAGTCGATCACCACGCCGGCGCCGATGGAATTCCCGGCCAGAGAGGTGCCCGCGCCGCGGGAAGTGAAGGGGATCCCGCGTTCCCGGCAGACGTCCAGGGTGGCCAACACCTCGTCGAGATGGCGGGGGAAGACGACGGCGGTGGGCTGCACCCGGTACAGCGAGGCGTCTGAGGAGTAGGTGGCGCGCGACGTTGGGTCCACCCGTACGTCGGGGACGCCCCGGGACTGGAGTTCGGAAACCAGGGAGGTGGGTGCTGTGAGCGTCGTCGCCATGAGTAACATGTTACTCACCGTGTCCAGCCCATCCTTCCCTGAACCATTGTGGAACCCACATGGGGAACGTAGCGTGAGGCTCATGGAGTATCTACGGCATGTGACCTCCCTGCTGTTCATCCTGTCCTTCTGGCCCATGATGGCCGGCACTGTCGAGCTGCCCCTAGCTCTCTGCTTCCCCGTTGCCGCCGTCCTCCTGACCCTGGTCAATGAGGTGGTCATCCAACGGCGGCGGAAGGCTGACGAGGCGTTCACCAGCCAGTTCAACCCCAATCCCACCCTGGTTCACGCCTACCGCGAGGATTTCTAGGCGGCTTTCCGTCCGGCACGCTGCGCGGACGGCGGGTGCGCCGCCGTCGCGCATTACCCTTGGAGTCATGTCACCCGCCGACGACGACGCCCGCACCCCCACCGCGCGGCCGCCGTCCCTCACCGACCGGACCATCGAGGCCGTTCGGGAGGGAATCCGGAACGGCTCACTGGTCCCCGGCGAGCTGTATTCGGTCTACCGGTTGGCTGATGAACTGGGTGTCTCCCGCAGTCCGGTCCGCGACGCACTGCTGCGGTTGGCGGAAACCGGGATGGTGGCGTTCGAACGCAACCGCGGGTTCCGGGTGGTGGTGCCCGGCGCCAGGGAATTGACCGAGATCATCGCCGTCCGGCTGGCCCTTGAGGTGCCCGCAGCGGAACGGGCCGCAGTCCGCGCCACCGACGTGGACCGGGTTGCCCTGCACGCCGAGCATCTGGCGATGCAGGAGGCGGTGCTCGCGGGCGACGAAACGGCCTTCATGCTGCACGACCAGCGCCTGCATGGGCTGCTGCTGGATCTCGCCGGCAACGCGCACGCTGCCCGGATCATTGACAACCTGCGGGATGCCACGCGGCTGGTCGGCGCGTCGACGATCAAACAATCGCGGTCCCTGGACGACGTGTACCGGGAGCACCGGCCCATCCTGGACGCGATTGACGACGGCGACCCGGGCGCCGCCGGTGCCGCCATGCGCCTCCACCTGGATTCCACTGGGAAGCTGCTCCTGCGGGGTGCAATGGGAGCCACGGATACGTCGCTGTGGGAGGACCTGGTCGATCCGGTGTCCGGACCGGGCGACAGGTAACCGGATGACCGAAGAGGTGGAGCGGCGCCCCCGGGGTGGGCTCGCCGCAATGTGCATCACCCAGACCACGAGCTGGGGATTGCTGTACTACTCATTGCCCGTGGCCGTGGTGCCCATCGCGCAGGACACGGGGTGGAGCGCAGCAGCGATCACCGCCGCGTTCTCTGCCGGGCTAATTGTTTCGGCGGTGGTGGGGATCTGGGTGGGCCGGTTGCTGGACCAGCGCGGACCCCGGCGCCTGATGGTGACCGGCAGCCTGGTCGGTGTTGCTGCACTGTTGTTGGTGGCAGCGGCCCCGAACCTGCCCGTCTTTGTTGCGGCCTGGCTGGTGGCAGGGCTGGCGCAGGCCGCCGTGTTCTATCAACCCGCCTTTGTGGTGCTGACCCGCTGGTATGGGCCGGCCCGGGTACGTGCCCTGACCACCCTGACCCTGGTTGCTGGGTTTGCGTCGCCGATCTACGCGCCGTTGACGGCGCTGCTGATCGAGAGTGTCGGTTGGCGCTCGGCCTACGTGGTGCTCGCGGTCGCCTTGGCGGTAGTCACCATCCCGCTGCACTGGTTCTTCCTGAATGCGCAGTGGTCGGTACCGGTACCTGTTCAACCCCGGCAGGCAGTCACCCGCGACGTCCGGGTGACGACGCGCAGCCGTCGGTTCATCATGCTGCAGGTGGCGGTTGCAGCGGCCACCCTTGCCCTCTTCGCGGTGACGTTCAACCTGATTCCCCTCCTGCTGGAACGCGGCCTCGACTACCGGACCGCTGTGCTCGCGTTCAGCCTGATCGGGGTGGGCCAGGTCATCGGCCGGCTGTTCTTCGCCGTTCTCCCTGGGAAGGCGAACCCGGTGCGCCGTGCGGTGCTGTTGCTGGCCGCGGGCGCGACCAGCCTGTGGCTACTGGGTCTGCTGCCCGGGCCGGCGTTTGCGCTCATTGCGGTGACGGTTCTGGCGGGCGCGGTCCGCGGCTGCGTCACCCTGCTCCAGGCGACAGCGGTTGCCGACCGCTGGGGTACCGCGAACTTCGGGGCCGTGCAGGGCGTGTTCGTGGCGCCGGTGACAGCGGTCGGTGCTCTGGCTCCAGCAGCGGGGCCTCTCCTCGCGGGGCTGCTCGGAGGATATCCGGCGATGGCACTGGCCATGGCTGGGGTGGCAACCCTTGGAGTCCTGGCTGCGGCACGCTCCTGAGTGTCAGCCGTCAGAAGTCCAGGACACCGTCCCGAGCTGGTCGGCCTGCGGTGCGACTTCTGGCACGATGGTGTGGTGGAATCTCAATCTGTCGCCCCCGTAGACCAGCAAGCAGGTATTCGGATGTGGCAGGACTATTGCGCCGCTCATCCCGAGGCCGTCGCGGCGTCACCCGAGTACACGATCGAACATTTCGGAGACACCCGGCGACTGGCTGATGAACTGCTTGCCCATGTCCTCAGCGGACGGAAGCGTGCGACGGCGGAGCTTGTGCTCGACTTCATCGCCCGCGGCGATCAGGTGCCCCGCATCGGATCCCACTGGATAGCCTGTGACGGAGGTGGGATACCTCGCATCATCATTCGCAGCCTGGAACTCCGGATCGGTGATTTCACCAGTGCAGATGCTGCGTTCGCCGTCGACGAAGGCGAGGACGATTTGAGCCTGGAGAGCTGGCGGCGCGAACACCGCCGGTACTGGACCCGGGTAGCAGCAGCCCAGGGGCGGCACTGGTCCGAAAGCGATGAGATCGTGTTCGAGCGTTTTGGCGTGGTGTGGCCGCCGGAACATGCTGACTCCGCCCTAGGCTAGACGTCCGGCAGCCTCTGCCAGGTACAGCTCACACGTTGCGTTGTAATAGTCATTCGTCGCACCCTGATGCTTCATCCCGATGCGCCTACAAACACTTTGAGAGGCTGTGTTCTCAACCGAGGTTACCGCGATGACTCGGGGCCCGAGTGTGACCGCTCGGTTCCCAGCCGGTCGCTCATACACACGGCAGGGCTCCTACTCCTCGGATAGGTCCTTGAAGTAGCGGGCTACCGGCCACCGCTCAAAGCCAACGGCTTCGTACGCCTGCCGGGCTGCGGCGTGGCCGGGGTCATCCCCTGTTTCCACCATGACCATTCGCATCCCCGCGGCTTTTGATCGTTCGAACGAATGTCGCATGAGGGCGCGCCCAACTCCCTGTCGCTGGAACTGGGGATCCACCGCGAGTACATAGACTTCGCCCATCCCGTCCTCCGTGTGCAGCCGGGTACATACCCATCCGGCTAGATCCGCGCCGACAAACGCCAGGTTTACGTTTTCAGGCTCGTTGTCGAGGACCGCCGCAAGGTCGTTGTGCTGTCTTTCCCTCCACCCTTCGGGGTAGAAAGCATCGTAAACAAAAGGAGATACGGCCTGTTTGACTAAGGGAAAGACCGGTTCCCACGCGCGCAGTGATAAGGCCAGAACGTCTTCCCTTTGGCTCTCAACAAATGGAGTGATGCACAGCACTCCCCCACCCTATCTCGCCCCACGAGACCCGTAGCCGGAGCGCTATCTTCAGTGAAGATGGGCTAGCGAACTCTCAGCAGATGCGGCACAGTAGCCCGAAGGGAAGGGAGATCCATGTCATTCCAGGCTTACCTCGACGCGGTCGAAAAGAAGACGGGGCTAACCCCGCGCGAGCTGATCGAAATCGCTCATCGGCGCGGCTTAGGTCCGGACACCAAGGCAGGTCCCATCCTGACTTGGCTCTCTGAGGAGTACGGACTTGGCCGGGGTCACGGTATGGCCATGGTGCATGTCATCACGAAGGGCGACAGCATCGGTAGCAAACACGTAGGCACGGGGACCACCCACAATGACCCGAAGGATCACCTGTGGCTGGATGGTATTGCCACTAAGCCAGAGGACTACTGAACGCTGGAGAAGTATCCCGGCGAGCTCTCGCTAAGAAACACTAGTCCTGTGATGTGGCGGCGATAAGCGCACGCATGGTGCGGTTCAGTTCGCTTACCTGGTCTCGGGAAAGGTTCAAGCGTTCCATCATCGTGCCGGGCACAGAAAGCGCCTGCGCACGTAATTTCATTCCAGCATCGGTCAGGCCTACGTTAAGGGCCCGTTCATTCCCACTAACCCGTTCCCGGGTGATGAACCCTAACGCTTCAAGGCGTTTGAGCATTGGTGAGAGGGTCGCGGACTCCATCAGGAGAACTCCGCTCAAGGATTTTACGGTCCGCGGGCTCTGCTCCCATAGGGCGAGCATCACCAGGTATTGAGGATGCGTAAGGTCGAGGTCTTGCAGAACGGGGCGGTAGGCGTTGACCACGCTTCGGGAGGCTACCGAGAGGGCGAAACAGAGTTGGTGCTCAAGCAGCAGATCATCCTCTGCGGCAGGACTGGTGTCCGTGCTATTAGCCTCGGGGGAGACGTCTTTGGGAGGAATGCTCATCGCTGCGGCGTCCGGGGGTTGAGGTACGTCGACCCGTCGGCGTTTCGGACTATCTCCCATTGCTCCAGCTCTTGCTGCCTACCGCGTTCGGCAGCGTCGCCCCGATACACGATCTTCCCCTCGGTGTTGCCGCGCGCTGCAGGGCCCAGGAACATCTGAAGCTTACTGGTGGCTTTCATGAAACGGACCGTAAAAGAGGTCTTTCGAGCCATGTGTGATCCTTAGAACGGGGGAAGTATCGGCAATAGTTAGTCTACTAACAGTTAGTGCACTAACCAAACCGAACGACGCCACATCCGCCTTAGCTGCTCAGGTGATTCGGGAGCCGGTTCCCGGGCGCCCGGCCCCTGATCTCCAAGAGCTCCCGCGCATGGGCCTCCAGCCGGCGGTCCTCCTCCGACCGGGGAATCCACCCCGGAACCGCAACGGCCGTCCCCGTCTCATCCCGGGCCACCATGACGGTCAGACAGTAGGTGGTCAGGTGCATCTCATCCTCGGTGGGCCTCCCGGACCTGACGTGGACCGCAATGTGCATGCCCTTGTTTCCGGTGTAGACCAGCCGCGCTTCCACCTCGACCACGTCGCCGATCAGCAGCGGACGGTAAAACCGCACCCCGCCGGAGAACACCGCCACAGTGTCCTGCCCGCAGTATCGCGCCGAGCAGACGTAGGCGGCCTCGTCGATCCAGTCCATGACCGTGCCGCCGTGTACCTTCCCACCCCAGTTCACGTCGGTGGGCGCGGCAAGGAATCGCAGCACTACCTTCTCGGCGGTGCCTTCATCGGTGTAGACCTGCCCGCGCATCGCCTCAACGATCTCTTCGCGCACGGCGATGCGGGCTATGGCCGCGTCGCGACGACTGATCTCCTCTGGCGTTGACGGCTCGTACGTCGGGACCGGGACCGGCTTGCCGTCCTCCCCCACCGCCACGAAGATCACCAGGCACCGGCTGCGCATGGTGGGCCCGCTGCCCTTTACATCACCAGACGAGACAACCGTCTGGATGTGCAGCGACGACCGGCCGGTGTACACGATGGTCGCCTCGACCTCCACCATGTCGCCCACGTTGACCGGGTCGGAGAAGTGGATGTTGCCGACATACGCGGTGACACAGTAGCTTTTCGCCCAGCCGACCGCGGCGGCGTAGGCGGCCTTGTCCACCCACTCCAGCACCGTCCCGGCATCGACGGACCCGCTGTGCCCGAGGTCTGTGGGCGCGGCCAGGAACCGCAAGGTCACCGAGTTGGTCTGATCCATGGAGACAGTATTGCTCACAACCGCCCGGCCGCGGCTATCTGTGTCGACGGTTAGCCGCCACCGACCGGCTGACGCTCCACACTCTCTGCAATCTCCGCGAGACGGTGCGCCCGCGCGGATTCAGCGAGGGTGAACGGCTCGCCCGTCCGCCGGAACAGCAACGGCCCGTGCCAGGCCGTCGGGATCTTCAGGATGGTCCGGTCCGTCGACGACGACGGCGGCGGCGCCACCTCACAGGGCTGCACCACCTCAGCGGACAGCAACTCGGCCACCACATGCCGCAGCTCGCTGGGATCCCGGGTCAGCCGGGCCGCGAGCGTCAACGCCTTCGTCTGCCCATCCGCGAGGGCAAGCGCCGTCGTCGGCCAGATGCTGGCAGCCCGCCCGCCGGCGTCGTGCAGGACCCCCAGAATGTCATCCTCCCTGAGGCCGCCCGGCGCGGACAGCACAAACTCGTCCAGCGTGCCGAGCTCGGCGGGGTGCACGTGGATGCTGAGGATATTGATGTCGAGCCGGGCCAGCCGCCGCGTGATCCGCTCCAACGCTCCGGGTTCGTCACGCACCAGGACGCGCGCCCGCCACAGGGCCGCCGCCGTGTCGAGACGGCGTCGCCGTCGGATCGCCGGAGCGTGAAGGAAGGAACGCAGCAGCCTGGCAGCCGCCGGGTCAGCCACGAAGATCACCAGCGCGGTCGCCGTGACCGCCAGGACCAACACCTTGGCCAGGTACGGCAGGTGGGTGTTGACCACGGCGGCGTGCACCAGCAACTCGATGGGGAGCATCACCGCCACATTGGCGAGCGTCACCCGGGTCTTTCCCGGTTCGGGAAGTTGACCGCACGAATCACAGATCAGGTCGGCAGTCGCCGCATGGGTCAGGTGTCGCTTCATACCTCCAGCATGCGGTCCAGCTGTTTCGCCTGCATTGCGATGTCGTGACCGTTTATCACCAAACGCCGTGGGGACGATATTCTGGGGTCACTACCCGCGCACCACCGAAGCCCCCGACACCGTCGTCCGGGCGGACCGCGCGACTGAGCCAGCACCCGCAGACCGGGTCCGCCCGACCAGGGCAGCTGGCCGGACACAGCGCTGGAACCCCCAGCGGCAGGAAGGGACTGATAGTGCACCGCGACCCATCGGAATGCCTTGACACATGGATGAGCCGAGAGGCTCTGGCCGAGGGAATGATCCCCGTCATCGGGCGGCTGTACCGCGAGAACAACGTGGTGATCAGCATTCACGGGCGGAGCCTCATCAACAAGTCGGCGATGAACATCCTCAAAGCCCACCGGTTTGCCCGCCGGATCAGCAAGGAAGAGCTGTTCCTGGAGGAGACCGCACCGCTGCTGCGCACCCTGGTGGACCTGGATCTGGGTGCCGCGGCCATCGATATCGCCCGGCTCACCCAGAAGTTCAAGGCCGACGGCGGCGGGGCCTCCCTGGAGGACTTCCTCCGGGCGGAACTGGCTGACGTCGTCGACAAGCGCGGCGCTGACGAACGCACCAGCACCGACGTCGTGCTCTACGGGTTTGGCCGTATCGGCCGCCTGGTCGCCCGACTCCTCATCGAGAAGGCCGGCGGTGGCCACGGGCTGCGCCTGCGCGCCATCGTGGTCCGCAAGGGCGCCGACAATGACCTGATGAAACGGGCCAGCCTGCTCCGCCGCGACTCGGTGCATGGCAGCTTCGAGGGCACCATCCGGATTGACGAGGAAGCCAACACGATCACCGCGAACGGTGTCCACATCCAGGTCATCTACTCGAACGACCCCTCCACCGTCGACTACACCGCCTACGGCATCAGGGATGCACTGCTGGTCGACAATACCGGCCGCTGGCGCGACGAGGAGGGACTGTCCAAGCACCTGCAGAGCAAGGGCATCGCCCGCGTGCTCCTCACCGCACCGGGCAAGGGCGCCCTGAAGAACATCGTGCACGGCATCAACCACAACACGATCCTGCCCACCGACCAGATCGTCACCGCCGCCTCGTGCACCACCAACGCCATCACCCCGGTGCTGAAGGCGATCAACGACCGGTTTGGCGTCGTGCACGGGCATGTGGAGACGGTGCACTCCTTCACCAACGACCAGAACCTGATCGACAACTTCCACCAGGGCGACCGGCGTGGCCGTTCGGCGGCGTTGAACATGGTCATCACTGAGACCGGCGCAGCGAAGGCCGTCGCGAAGGCGCTACCCGAGCTTGAGGGCAAGCTGACGGGCAGTTCCATCCGCGTACCAACTCCCGACGTGTCGATCGCCATCCTCAACCTCACCCTGGCCGACGGCACCAGCAAGGACGAGGTCAACACCTACCTCCGCGAGACGTCGCTGCACTCCGATCTGCGGAAACAGATCGACTACATCGACTCGCCCGACGTCGTTTCGACCGACTTTGTCGGCTCGCGCCGGGCCGGGATTGTTGACGGGCTGGCAACCATCGCGAACGGCACCAACCTGGTGCTCTACGTCTGGTACGACAACGAATTCGGCTATAGCTGCCAGGTGGTTCGCGTCATGGAGGAAATGGCCGGCGTGAACCCGCCGTCGTTCCCCGCCAAGGAACCCGTCGCGGCCACCGTGCGGTCCTCCGCGGTCTAAGACACGCCGCCCGCACCACAGCACCGCCACCAGAATCGCCGGTTAGGATCAGGTTCGCCGCTTGCTAGCGGCGGATCTTGCCCTAACCGGCGATTCTGCGTTCGGCGGCCCCGGGTCGGCGGCCGCGTCAGGGGATCTTGCTCGGAACAGGGTCCTTACGGCGAGCGGTGGCGGAGCCAGTCCTCGAAGGAGAGCCCGTCGACCGGGCTGTCCGGGGCGAGGTTGTCGCCGCTGCTGAAAAATTTGCCCAGCGCACCGGGCAACGGGACGGTGACCTGCCGGCTGGTGGTTCCGGTGACGTCGCGGTAGATCCGGGCAAGCTCGGCCATGGCGAGCACGCGCGGTCCGCCGATGTTGATCACTCCGGTGGGGGCAGGCTCGTGGGTTGCCGCATCGGCCAGGGCGCCCGCCACATCCTGGACGGAGATCGGCTGGAACGCTGCGCCCTTCAGGACCGGCAGAAGTCCCACCTTCCCTCCGGCGTCAAACACTCCGGCCACGAGGTTATGGAACTGGGTGGCCCGCACGATGACTGAGGGGACCGCCGAGTTCTGGTAGATCTTCTCCTGCCGCACCTTCGCACGGTAGTACGAGAAGTCCGCGCGATCCGCGTTGACGATCGAGAGCAGCACCGCCCGGTGCACCCCGGTCCGGAGGGCGGCCGCCAGCAGGTTCAGCGCGCCGTCGTCGAGCGCTCTTGCCCCTTTCCCGACCCGGCCGTCCAGGACGTCGATCAGGACGTCGGCCCCGTCCAGCGCCTCAGCCAGATTGTCGCCTTCCGTCACATCGGCCTGGACGTACTCGGCACCTGAGACCCAGCGGCGCGAGTGATGGGCGGGAACGTGGCGGCTCACTGAGCGTGTTTGGTGGCCGCGTCTGACGCACTCGTCCACCACGTGGTGACCCACCAGGCCTGTGCCCCCGACAACCACTACTTTCGCCATGGCCCTCAGGGTACGCGAGGGTGGAAGGACGTGCCAGAGGGCGGAACCTAGGCCGTCCGGACTCCCGGAAGCGGAGGTTACCCGCGCCGGACTACTAGAGTCGAAGCATGGAACAACGAACTCTAGGCAAAACCGCACGCTCCGTTTCGACCGTAGGGCTGGGCACCTGGCAGCTCGGCGCTGACTGGGGGGATGTCGACCCGAAGGACGCCACCGCGATCCTCCACGCCGCAGTCGACGCGGGGATCAACTTCTTCGACACCGCCGATGTGTACGGCGATGGGCGCAGCGAACAAACCATCGGCGCCTTCCTGGCGGACAACCCCGGGCTGGACATCACCGTCGCCACCAAGATGGGCCGCCGGGTGGAACAACAGCCGGAGAACTACACGCTGGCCAACTTCCGCCAGTGGATCGACCGGTCGCGCACCAACCTCCGCATGGACACCCTCGACCTGGTGCAGCTGCATTGCCCGCCGTCGTCCGTGTATTCGGACGCGGAGGTCTACGATGCGCTCGACACCCTGGTCAGCGAAGGCGCCATCCGCAACTACGGTGTCAGCGTTGAACGCACCGACGAGGCCCTGGGCGCCCTGAAGCACGGCAATATTGCCACCATCCAGATCATCCTCAACGCCTTCCGGCTCAAGCCTCTCGACGAGGTGCTGCCGGCAGCGAAGGCCGCCGATGTCGGCATCATCGCGCGGGTCCCGCTGGCCTCGGGCCTCCTGTCGGGCAAGTACTCGAAGGATACGACGTTCGCCGAGAACGATCACCGGAACTACAACCGCACGGGGTCAGCATTCGATGTCGGTGAGACGTTCTCGGGCGTCGACTTCACCACCGGACTCACCGCGGTGAAGGAGTTCGAGGAACTGGTTCCCGACGGCGTCACCACCGCCCAGGCGGCCATCGCCTGGATTGCGGCCCAGGACGGAGTCACCAGCGTGATTCCTGGTGCCCGCACCGTGGAGCAGGCACGCGCCAACGCCGCGGCTGCCGACACCGGCGCTCTCGGCGCTGAGCTCAACAAGGGTGTCGCCAAGATCTACGACCGGCACTTCCGCGAAGCCATCCATCCCCGCTGGTAGTTTCTCGGCCTCCGGCTAGCACCGCATTAACGACGGCGGCCCCCACCCTGCGAGGGTGGGGGCCGCCGTCGTATACGGTGCTGTTAGTAGATGCCCGGCGTCAGGCGCCGAACAGTGCCGACACGCGGGTCATGGTCTGGAAGACCCCGTAGGCCAGGGGCAGTGCCACCAGGGCCCATACGAAAATGGTGCTTGCTGCCTTCATCTCATACCTCCATTGCAGGTTCTTTAGCGCCGGTCCCGGTCTCGGGTGCCGCCTTGGGTTCGTGGAACTTCGAGTCGACGGGCTTGATCATCAGGTTGGCGATGAAGCCGATGATCAACAGGCCGACCATGGTGAGCAACGCTGGCTGGTAGGCAGCAGCGGTGAGCTCGCCCGGGATGCCCTGGGCGTCGAGGAAGCCGTTGATGATCAGGGGTCCGGCGATACCGGCTGCGGACCAGGCGGTCAGCAGTCGGCCGTGGATGGCGCCCACCTGGTAGGTGCCGAAGAGGTCACGCAGGTACGCGGGAACGGTAGCGAATCCACCACCGTAGAAGGACAGGATCACGAAGGCCAGCACCACGAACAACAGGGTGGTGCTTGAACCGAACAGTGAAAGCACTGCGTACAGTACCGCGCCGGCACCCAGGTAGACCATGTAGATCCGCTTGCGGCCGACAATGTCGGAGGTGGAGGACCAGACGAACCGGCCACCCATGTTAGCGATCGAGAGCAGACCCACGAAGCCGCCAGCGACGGCGACGGTGATTGCCGTGGTGCCGTCCGGTTGGCGGAAGAAGTCCTGGATCATCGGGGACGCCTGCTCAAGGATGCCGATGCCGGCCGTGACGTTGCAGAAGAGCACGATCCAGACCAGCCAGAACTGCTTGGTCTTGATGGCGTTCTTGGCTGAGACGTTGTCGGTGGTGACAAGAGGCTTGGACTTCAGCGTTGACGGGTCGAAGCCTTCCGGCTTCCAGTCAGCTGCGGGCACCTTGATGGTGAACGCGCCGAACATCATGTACACGAGGTAGACGGCAGCAAGGGTGAGGAAGAGGAAGCCGACCGCTTCGCCGCTGGCAACCCAGCCCTCGGCGTCCGAGTTCGGGTCGTACATCCGCAGCAGCTGGGTGGACAGAGGGCTGGCGATCAGCGCGCCGCCACCGAAGCCCATGATGGCCATGCCGGTGGCCAGTCCTGGCCTGTCCGGGAACCACTTGATGAGGGTGGAGACAGGCGAGATGTAACCGATGCCCAGGCCAATGCCGCCGATGAACCCGTAGCCCACGTAGACGAGCCACAGCTGGTTGGTGAAGATGCCGAGCGAGCCGATGAGGAAACCGCTGGTCCAGAACAGGGCTGAGGTGAACATGGCCATGCGGGGGCCGTTCTTGTCCACCCAGGTGCCCATCACTGCGGCGGAGAGGCCCAGCATCACGATGGCGATCGAGAAGATCACACCGATCTGGGTCAGGCTCGCGTCGAAGTGCTCAACCAGTGCGGTCTTGTACACGCTGGTGGCGTAGGCCTGGCCGATACACAGGTGCACCGCCAGCGCTGCGGGGGGAATCAGCCAACGGTTAAACCCGGGCGGGGCGATGGTGTGTTCACGGGCAAGCCAGCTCATCAAGTACTCCTTCGTCACGGAGAGCGTGGGGGTGCAGCCTGGACGGCAGCCACGGACGCTACGTTCAAATGTTCAATGTTCAACTTCCTAAGGGTAGACGAAGATCACACCGTCTGTTGAACAGCCGTTGAGTGCCCGAAATCCCCGGGGATCAGGCCCGCGGCGCGAGCGCGGCGTAATAGCCGGGGATCTGCTCCGGCTGGCCCTTCGTCCTCATGGCCACCGCGTCAATGGTGACCGACCCGTCCTCGAGGACTGTCCAGTCGCTGTCGTCAAACGCCGCCAGCCGTTCGGCGGGCCCGAAATGGCCGGGTTTCGGCAGGCCGGCGATCGCCAGTTTAAGCGGCCGGGGAATCCGACGCGGCGAGGCACCCAGACGGGCAATGTAGTCCAGAGCGTTGCCCCGGAAGTTCGTTTCGACAAGGAAGACCCGCCCCTGCTGGCCCACCAGGGGCAGCAGGTTCGCGGCCAGGGCAGACCGTGCCGCGGGATCGAGGATGTGGAAAACCCCGCGGACAAATACGTTGCAGTCGCCCAACTCGGCAGCCAATAGGTCTCCGGCACCCGCGGCCGTGCAATCGAGGGCACGAAAATCGACGTTAGGCAGGTCGGTGGTTTGCTCCCGGGCTCGGGCAACCGCGCCGGGCGCGACGTCAACGCCGATGGCCTGTGGGAAGTGGCCCGCCAGGAGGCGGGTGAAGCTGCCGTGGCCGCACCCCACATCCACCACGGGCAGGGCCGGGTTCAGGGTCCGCTGCAGTGCGGGCAAAAAACTGGCGAACTCATGGTCAGTGCCGGCGTCCCACAGCACATCCCCGTCGGCACCGGTTCTCTGGATCCGCCCCCAATAGCCCTCCCAGGCCGTGTTCCGGTTCCTGGGCACCCGTGAGGACAGCCTGATGATGGAGGGCAGCAGGAGGTACTTCTTCAGGGGAGACACCCGCCTAGCCTATGCCCTGGGTTCGTCGTTGGTCCGATTCCTGGCCGGGGCGTCGCGGTCAACAGCGCCGTCCAGTCCGCCCGTGATGACCCCCGCCATGTTTGCGGCCTTCATCGGTCTGGCGAAGAAGTAGCCCTGGCCCAGGCAGCACCCCATGTCGGCGAGGATCCGGGCTTGGTCAGCGGTTTCGATTCCCTCCGCGATGGAGGTGAGCCCGGCCGCTTCGATGAGTTGCAGGCCGGCTGCAATGAACTTCTGCTGCCGCGGATCCTTCGCAATGTCCTCGATGAGCGAGCTGTCCATCTTCACGGCCTGCGCCGGGAGCTTCCGCAGGTAGCTGATGGAGGAGTACCCGGTACCGAAGTCGTCAATTTCGACGCCGACCCCCAGCGCGCGCAGCGCCCGGAGGTTCGCGGTGCTGGCACCCGGGTCGGTCATCAGCGACGTTTCGGTGATCTCGACGATGAGCCGTCCGGACGGAACCGCGTGATCGACCAGTCTCCGTTTGATGAGTCCGAGCAGTCCCGGGGTGCTGCTCGTGGCGGCCGAAAGGTTAACCCGCACCGCGAAGTTGCGGCCGGTGAGCAGGCGCTCCCAGTCTCCCAACTGGGACGTGACTTCCCCGATCACCCATTCGTCAACGTCCAGGACCAGCCCGCTCTCCTCGGCGATCCCGATGAAGTCCTCCGGATGGAGGAGCCCACGGCGGGGATGCTGCCAGCGGACCAGCGCCTCGGCCCCCACCACTGCAGAGGTGGTCAGCGACACTACTGGCTGGTAGTGCACCCTCAACTCGCCGACCGGAATTCCCCGGCGTAACTCCTCGAGGGTGTTGAACCGCTCGTGCGTGGCCTTCAACATGGCTGGGTCGAATACCTGGACATTGCCCCGGCCCCGCTTCTTGGCCACATACATCGCGGTATCCGCGTCCCGCATCAGGTCCTCACCGGTCTGACCGGTTTCACCACACCGCACGCCGATGCTTGCGAAGGTGCGGATACTGATTCCCGACACCATCATCTCCGGGCGCAGGGCTTCCAGGGCGCGGCCCGCGATCTCCAGGGCAATCCGGTCGGAGGTTTGCGGCAGCAGCACCGCGAATTCGTCGCCTCCAAGCCGGGCAACAGTGTCGGTGTCCCGCACCGCCGAGGTCAGGCGCCGCCCCACCTCGATCAGGACCTCATCTCCCGCCGAGTGGCCGAGGCTATCGTTGACGGCCTTGAACGCGTCGAGGTCCAGCAGGATCAGCGCGGCCGGGTCCATCCCTTGCGCGGCGGCGACCATCTCGGAATCGATCCGACGCCGCAGCATATAGCGGTTGGGCAGCCCCGTCAGACTGTCGTACATTGCCAGCCGCTCCAGTTCGACCTGGGCTGCGTGCAAGCTGGCGGTCCGGTCCTGCACCCGCTGTTCCAGCTCCTTGTATAGGAACTCCAGTTCCTCGGCGAGCAGGTTCACCCCGCTGATTACCGCGTCTACTGAATCCCGGGCGGGTGACACCTCAAGCCGCGCCGACAGATCTCCCGAGGACAGCCGGACGATTCCCTCGACAAGGGCGTCGAGCCGCTGGTCGGGGAGATCTTCCACTGGCTATTCCTGCCTCAACCAGTCGGTCGCATCGGTCTCGGAGGTGAAGAACCTGGTGGGACAGGGGAGGGCGCTGACCCCCAGGATAAAATTGGCGATCACCTTGTCCACCTGGGAGGACCCCAGCAGCGCGATCCTGGACGCCGCACACGGCAAACCAAACACTTCCCGAGCACCACGGCTCACGGCCTTGGTGGTCGCCATGTCGACCAGCATCGGATGGCGCGCGCCAGCGCACAACTCGTTTACCCAGTCCATCGCGCGGCGGGCATCTTCCTCGGCGATCGAGATTCCCCTCGCCCAGCGCAGCCGCAGGATGCTGTCGGTTCCCAGCGCAAGGGTCGCGTCAATCCCCTCAATCCCGTCCGGAAGGGACTCAGCCACGACGGATCGCCGGATGTTCCCATCGGGCTGGCACGCGCGGGGCGCGCACCGGTGGAGCTAAGACCATGGATATAGCATAGATCTCCACGACGCCCGCCAGGTACTAAAGAGCGTCGTGTGAATCAGCCGGCCATTACCCGGGCGAGCGCGGCGAACCGCTCACTGCCGGGGAGGTCGTCGATCAGCACCGATTTGCCGTCCGGACCGGCGAGTGGGATCCGCCAGTTGGGGTACTCATCCTTGGTGCCGGGCTGATTCTGGGTGCGCCGCTCCCCGACCGCATCGGTCAACGCGACACCCAACAGGACCGACGGGGTCCGCACGATGAACCGGTGCAACGCCTCGACGGTTTCCTCCACGGTGCCTGCCGATCCTTCGGCGGTCGGCCCGGTCACCGACCGCACCAGGGACAGCACCGACTCCTGGGCGGCCTGGTCGGCGGCCCGCTCTTCCTCGACCGGACGGTTGAGCAGGCCCAGCGACTCGCGCAGGTCAACATGCTCACCGGCCAGGTACCCGGCGGTGGGCGGCAGATCGTGGGTGGTCACGGACGTGAGGCACGCCTGACGGTAGTTTTCGGGCCGGCGGGGGCCGCCGTCGTCGTGCTCGAACCACAGGATCGAGGTGCCGAGGATCCCGCGCTCGGCCAGGTAGTCCTGCACCCCCGGCTCAAACACGCCGAGATCCTCACCAATGACGACGGCGCCCGCCCGCTGCGCCTCGAGGGCGAGGATGCCGATGAGGGCCTCGTGGTCGTAGTACACGTAGGTCCCGTCACCGGAAGAGCCGCCCGCGGGGATCCACCAGAGGCGAAACAGCCCGAGGATGTGGTCAACGCGAATGCCGCCCGCGTGTTTGAGGACGGTGCGGAGCATATCCCGGTACGGCGCGTACCCGGACTCGGCGAGCCGGCCGGGGTGCCAGGGTGGCTGGCTCCAGTCCTGGCCCTGCTGGTTGAACATGTCAGGTGGTGCGCCGACGCTGATCCCGTCGGCCAGGACGCCGCGCAGCGACCAGGCATCGGAGCCGTGGGCGTGCACTCCGACGGCCAGGTCGTGGATGATCCCAATGGTCATCCCCGCGTCGAGGGCGCCCCGCTGCGCGGCCGCCAACTGCTCGTCGCAAAGCCACTGCAGCCACAGGTGGAATCGGATCCGGTCGGCCAGTTCAGCTCGCTGCGCCTCAATGTAGTCGGGGTCATCCCACTCGGCGGCCCCCGGGGCGAGGGTTTCGGCGAGTGCGCACCACAGGGCGAAGCTGTCCAGCCCCGGCCCTTCCTGGCTGAGGAACTCCTCGAAGCTGCGCTGACGCTCGGCGGTGAGCGGTAACTGGTGGATGGCTTCCAGGGCGCTCAGCTTGGCCGCGTAGCTGCTGTCCCGGTCGAGGATCTCAGCGTTCTGGTTGGCTTGTTTCAGGGCGGCTGCCTGCTGTTCGATGGCGTAGCGTTGCTCTGTGGTGAGCGCGGCGAACTCCGGCACCTCTTCGACCCGCAGGTAGAGCGGGTTGAAGAACCGCCGGGTGGAGGGCAGGTACGGGGAGGGTTCGACCGGCGGCGCGGGCTCCGCGGCGTGCAGCGGGTTGATCAGCACAAAACCGGCGCCACGGCTGGCCGAGAACGCGGCGAGCTCCCGCAGGTCGGCGATATCCCCGATACCCCAGGAATCCGCGGACCGCACCGAGTACAGCTGCGCCATCAACCCCCAGGTTCGGGTCAGGCGCGCGGTGGTGTCCAGCCGCTGCGGGGTGATGACCAGTGTGCACTGAGCGGCGTCGCCGTCATCCACTGGTCCGGCGTGCAGGGTGTGCCAGCCCAGGGGCAGATCTGCCGGGAGCGCGAAGTGCACTCGCTCCCGGGCTTCGCCGTCGACCTCCGCATGCTCCCCGGGCACGTCGGCGAGCGCCAGGTCCCGGTGCCCGCCGTCCTCAAGCACCACGCGGAGGGTGGGCGTGGTCCCGGCGGGAACGGTGACCGGAACGTTCTGTGCCACGGCTTCCCTGCCGACGACGACGGGTGGAAGCGTCCGGCGCCACGGCGCCGTCTCGGACTCGGTCAGTGACCGCGTGGCCTCGTCCCCGGTCTCGCAGGCCACGCCGAGCGCGGTGAGCACTTTGGTGAGGGCCTGCGGGCTGACGCTCTTCTCGGTGCCGTCCCAGCCGCGGAATGCGGTGCCCACGTGGTGAGCTTCGGCGAGACGGTGCAGCAGGTCAGGCTCGGGCGGGGTGGACGAAGGGGGTGCTTCTGTTGCAGGCATACCTTCAAACCTAGGGGGTCGGAGGGTGGTTCGCTACGCTGGGGTGATGAACGACCAGCAGTGGACCCGGCTCACCGCCTCCATCAGCGGAACCGTCCAGGCGGTCGGATTCCGTTACTACACCCGTGAAAAGGCGCGCCAGCTGGCCCTGACCGGCGTTGCCTCAAACCGGACGGATGGCTCGGTGCTGATTGTCGCCGAAGGGCCGGAGACCGCCATCCGCTCGCTGGTGGAGTGGCTCAACTCCGCTGGCGCCCCCGGCAGGGTGGACAACGTCATCGAAACGTACAGCGTGCCGACCGGGGAATTCGCCGATTTCCGGACCGAATAAAGCTACCCGGGAGTAGCATAAGGGCACAGCTCCACTGGGTCACCGACCCGCGGCGACCCACCTGAGCAAAGGGGTCAGCCATGAGCGCCGAAACTCAGCCACAGTCCGATCAGGTACTCCCCGATGCGACCCCGCCGGTTGCGCCGGACGCTGGCGGCCCGCCGGTCACCCACCGCAAAGCGCGCGAGGTGGCCGAAGCGGCCCGTGAAACCGTGTGGACCCGGCCCAGCTTCGCCAAGGGCCTGTACCTGGGCAGCTTCGATCTGGGGCTGATCCACCCGCACCGGGTGTCAACCACCGCCGATCGGGAGCACGGCGAAGCGTTCCTGAAGGACCTGGCCGCTTTTGCAGCCACTCTCGACGGCGGTCGGATCGAACGCGACGCGCAGATACCTGACGAGTACCTCAGCGGGTTCGCCGCTCTCGGCGTCTTCGGGATGAAAATCCCTCAGGAGTATGGCGGCCTCGGGCTGTCACTGACCTACTACGGGCGGGCGCTGATGCTGCTGAGCTCGGTCCACCCCAGTATCGGGGCGCTCATCTCGGCGCACCAGTCAATCGGTGTCCCCGAGCCGGTGAAGGTCTTCGGCACCCCCGAGCAAAAACAACAGTATCTGCCGCGCTGTGCTGCTGGCGCGGTGACGGCGTTCCTCCTCACCGAGGCCGACGTCGGCTCCGACCCCGCGCGGATGGGCGTCACCGCAACGCTCGACGGGGACGCCTACGTCCTCAACGGCAGCAAACTCTGGACCACCAACGGCGTCATCGCCGAACTGGTGGTGGTGATGGCAAAGGTCCCGCCGCACGATGGCGGCAAAGGCGGCATCTCCGCCTTCGTGGTGGAAGCCGACTCCCCCGGCATCACCGTCGAAAACCGGAACACTTTCATGGGGCTGAAAGGCATCGAAAACGGGGTCACCCGGTTCGACAATGTCAGGGTGCCGGTCGCCAACCGGCTGGGACGGGAGGGTCAGGGACTGAAGATCGCCCTGACCACGCTGAACACCGGCCGGCTGTCGATCCCGGCCATCTGCGCCGCGTCGGGCAAATGGTCGCTGAAGATCGCCCGCGAATGGTCCAACGCCCGGGTGCAATGGGGGCACCCGGTGGGTCAGCACGAGGCCGTGGGCCAGAAGATCGCATTTATCGGGGCAACAGCCTTTGCCCTCGAGGCGGTCTTCGAACTCTCCGCGGCGCTGGCCGACAGCAACCAGGTGGACGTCCGGATTGAGGCAGCCCTGGCGAAGCTGTGGTCGAGTGAGATGGCGTGCCGGGTGGCCGACGAACTGGTGCAGATCCGTGGCGGTCGGGGCTATGAGACCGCCGACTCGTTGCGTGCCCGCGGGGAGCGCGCGGTGGCCGCCGAGCAGCTGCTCCGGGACCTGCGGATCAACCGGATCTTCGAGGGATCCACCGAAATCATGCACCTGCTGATCGCCCGGGAGGCAGTAGACGCCCACCTGTCGGCGGCCGGCGACCTGGCGTCGTCGGACGCTGACCTAGCCGCGAAGGCCAGGGCGGCGGTCGGGGCGAGCGGGTTCTACGCCCGCTGGTTACCCAGGCTGGTGGCAGGCCAGGGACTTAATCCTGCGGCTTATGGCGACTTCGGGAGCCTCGCCAAACACCTGCGGTTTGTGGAACGGTCCTCCCGGCGTCTGGCACGCAACACCTTCCTCGGGATGGGACGGTGGCAGGCCGGGCTGGAGCACAAGCAGGTGTTCCTCGGCAGGATCGTTGACATTGGCGCCGAACTCTTCGCGATGGCGGCAGTCTGCACGCGCGCCGAGTTGCTCCGCTCGGAGGACCCAGACGAGGGCCGCACCGCCTATCAGCTGGCCGACGCGTTCTGCCTGCAATCCCGGGGGCGGATCGGACGGCTCTTCACCGACCTATGGAGCAACACCGACTCCTCCGACCGCCGGTTGTCCCGGCAGATCCTCGACGGCACCTACACCTGGCTGGAGGAGGGGATCATTGACCAGTCCGAGGGCACCGGGCCGTGGATCGCACCCCGGCCAGAGGGTCCCTCAACCCGGCCCAACCTGCACCGGAAATACCGCTGACACCGCCGCGCGCGCCGCTGGCCGGGCCGCGAGGTCGGGACGCTACGCCGAGCCGTGGCGGAGGAGCCGCCCGGACGGAACCGAGAAGTCGATGAGCCGGCCGCGAAGGAAGGTCCGGCGCACCACCCCCGCGAGCTGCTTCCCGGCGTACGGGGTGATGGGATTCTTGTGGTGCAGCTTCCCCGGGTCGACGACAAACACGTCGTCGGGCGCAAAAATTGCCAGGTCCGCGTCAAAGCCGACCGCAAGAGCGCCCTTCGTGGCAAGCCGGGCCAGCTGCGCCGGCCGGGCGGACATCCAGTCGCTGACCTGGCGAAGCTCGATCCCTCTTTGCCGCGCCTCCGTCCAGATCAGGGGAAGGCCCAACTGCAGCGAGGAGACCCCTCCCCACGCCACCGCGAAGTCACCGTTCTCCAGGTCCTTCAGATCCAGGGTGCTCGGCGAGTGATCGGAGACGATGCAGTCGATGGTGCCGTCCCGTAGGCCAGTCCACAGCAACTCGCGGTTGCCCGCCTCCCGGATCGGGGGGCAACACTTGTAGGCGGTGGCGCCATCGGGGATCTCCTCCGCCGTCAGGGTCAGGTAGTGGGGGCAGGTTTCCACCGTCAGCCGGACGCCATCCTGCTTCGCCGCGGCAATCAACGGCAGGGCATCCGAGGATGACAGGTGCAGGATGTGGGCGCGTACACCCGTGCGACGGGCACGCTCAATGACCTCGGCGATCGCCACGTTCTCGGCGCCGCGCGGCCGGGAGGCCAGGAAGTCCCCGTAGATCGCTCCCGCCGCCGAAGGTGCCCGTTCGATCGCTCCCGCGTCCTCCGCGTGCACGATCATGACCGAGTCGAAGTCCGCCAGGACCGCCATGTCCCGCTCCATTTCCGCGGGATCAAGGGCGGGGAACTCATCGACCCCCGAGTGCAGCAGGAAACACTTGAACCCGAAAACCCCCTCGTCGTGCAGGGGCCGCAGCTGGCCGGTGTTCCCGGGGACTGCCCCTCCCCAGAAGCCGACGTCGACGAACGCCTGGTCCTTCGCGACCTCCTTTTTGGTGTGCAGGGCCCCGAGGGTGGTGGTTGGTGGAATGGAGTTCAGCGGCATGTCGATGATGGTGGTGACCCCACCGGCGGCTGCGGCACGGGTGGCAGAGGCGAATCCCTCCCACTCCGTCCGGCCCGGCTCGTTGACGTGCACGTGGGTGTCCAAGACCCCCGGCAGCAGGACTTCGCCGCTGGTCAGATCGATGATCTCACTGCCTGACAGGCCACTACCGAGGGGTTCAACCGCACTGATCCGACCGTCAACGATTCCGACCTCGCGGGCCAGCTCACCGGTGGGCGTCATGATCCGCTCGCCCCGGATCACCAGGTCATAGTGCGGCCGGGTTCCCCCCGGTGAGCGGTTTTCGGTGGCGTGGGGCATGCTGTCTCCTGACGTCCGTCTGACCCATCAACGTACCCGGTGCTGCTACATTCGCCTAGACATATACTTCCACTCAGCAGAGAGTGGTATCCATCAGGCGAAATCGACGCGAGGAGATCCGGTGAACATTTCCCAAGGCTTTCCTGGTGGGAAGTGGATAAGCCGATGACCAGCCCCACGCTGAGCGCAGCCGACCATACGGCAATCGACACCGTACTCCAGTCAACCGACCGGCTCCTGTCCGAGAACTATCCGGGGGATGATGGCACCCGCCAGCCCGTCCACACGGTCTATGTGCCCGCCGACCGGTTCACCGAAACCCTGGTTGCGGACTGGGGCGCTGAGGCGCTCGCCGCCCTCGGCGCGCAGGGCGGCATAGAGGCGCTGTGCACCGCGATGGGGCTGCCGGCCCCGTTGATCGACCAGGTCAGTGGCCGGGTCACGGCCAAGCTCCACAGCGAACCGATCGAAGACCTCCGGCTGGACTTCGAGGACGGGTACGGGCTCCGCCCGGACGCCGAGGAGGACAGCGATACGCTGCGCGTCGCCGACTTGGTGGCCGCCACTGCAAAGGATGGCACCAGTCCACCGTTCATCGGCATCAGGTTCAAGAGCTTTGAGGAATCCACGAGGGCCAGGGGGCTGAGGACCCTCGACCTCTTCATCGCCCGGATGATGGAGCGTGGCGGCCTGCCCGAAGGTTTGGTCCTCACCCTGCCCAAGGTCAGCACGGCTGCCCAGGTCGAAGCGATGGTCTATGCCTGCGAAAAGCTCGAACAGTCTCACGCCCTCCCCGCCGGCCGGCTGCGCTTTGAAGTGCAGGTGGAAACCCCTCAACTGATCCTCGCCGCGGACGGCACAGTGCCTGTGGCGAAGCTCCTGCACGTGGGCAACGGACGCGTATCGGCTCTGCACTATGGCACCTACGACTACAGTGCGTCACTGGAGATCGCCGCAGCCCACCAGGCCATGGATCATCCCGCTGCCGACTTTGCCAAGCAGGTGATGCAGGTGGCCGTCGCGGGCACCGGCGTGCGGCTATCGGACGGCTCCACGAACATCCTGCCGCTGGGCTCGGACGAGAACATCCGCAGTGCCTGGAAACTGCATTCGACACTGGTGCAGCGGTCCCTCGAGCGGGGGTATTACCAGGGGTGGGACCTTCACCCGGCCCAGCTTCCCAGCCGCTTCGCCGCCACCTACCTGTTCTACCGGCAGGGTTTCGGCGCTGCCGCCGCACGCCTGCGGAACTACGCGCACCGGCTGGAGAGCACAGTTCTTGATGAACCTGCCACCGCGCGTGCCCTGGCCCGCTTTCTGCAGCGGGGGCTACTCTGCGGTGCCGTTGATCCGCAGGACATCGAAGATGAGGTCCGTATTTCAGCGCACCAGCTCGCAGCGCTGGCCCGGACCGGGTTGATGCCTACCGTCGAGGAGAATAATGACTGATCCCAGCTACTACGCCCCGCAGACCGGGCTGCCACCCCAGTCGGCGCTGCTCACGGACCGCGCCATCGTGACCGAGGCGTACACCGTCATCCCCCGCGGAGTCCTGCGGGACATTGTCACCAGCGTCCTCCCCGAATGGACGGGTACCCGCGCGTGGATCCTCAACCGGCCGGTGGCAGGAGGGGCGACCACGTTCGCCCAATACCTGATGGAGGTCGCCCCCGGCGGCGGATCGGGTGCACCCGAGCCGCAGCGGGAGGTCGAGTCGTTTGTCTTCCTCCTCTCCGGGGAGCTCGACGTCACGATCGACGGCACCGCACATACCCTCGCCCCCGGAGGGTTCGCCTACTTGCCCGCCGGGTCGGACTGGCAGGCGGAGAACCGTGCAGCCGACCTGGCGAAGTTCCAGTGGATCAGGAAGCGCTATGAGCCCCTCGCCGGTCACACGGCCCGGGCCGTCGTCGGCAATGAGCGCGACGTCGAACCGGGCGCCATGCCGGACACCGACAACAAGTGGCGCACCACCCGCATGCTCGATGTTCAGGACCTCGCCTACGACATGCACATCAACGTGGTCACCTTCGAGCCGGGTGCGTCCATCCCGTTCGCTGAAACACACGTCATGGAGCACGGGCTGTACGTCCTGGAAGGCAAGGCCGTGTACCGGCTGAACGGGGACTGGGTGGAGGTTCAGGAAGGGGATTACATGTCCCTGCGGGCCTTCTGCCCACAGGCCTGCTACGCCGGCGGACCCACCAACTTCCGCTACCTGCTGTACAAGGATGTCAACCGTCAAATCGTCCTTTAAATCAGTAGTGTCCAGCTGACGAAGGTTTTTCCGGTGAAATGCTTGACACTTCCGGTGTGACTGGGATTACACTTTCGTGAAATAGATATTCCGCACTGCAGAAACATCGAATCAAGTCGATTCGTCGATGGTCAAGGGTGTTCAGCGCTGCAGTGGACAACGACGAAAGCTGACACCCATGCGCCTGAACGACTTTAATTCAGCCCCTCCCACCGCAGCCGCTGCGTTCCTCAGTCCCTGCGCGGATGTTCCCCGCTGGATCACCGCCATCGTCGAGGCCAGGCCCTTCGCCTCGCCTGCCGATCTCCTGGCCCATGCCACCACCGCGGCGCCCGCTTGGACCGAAGCTGAACTGGACCGGGCCCTGCAGCACCATCCCCGCATCGGAGAACGCGCCCAGGGCGCCTCCACAGAAAATGAGATGTCCCGCCGCGAGCAATCCGGCGTGGACACCTCAGCCGACGCCGCTGGACAGTTGCTCACCGGCAACCGGGAGTACGAAGCGAAGTTTGGCCGCGTGTTTCTGATCCGGGCTGCCGGCCGCAACGCTGAGGAGATCCTCACTCACCTGCAATCCCGGCTGAATAATACGCCCGAGCAAGAGCTGCCCGTGGTTGCCGAACAGCTCAGGGAAATCGCCCTCATCCGTCTGGAAGGCCTCTTCACATCATGAGCCACATCACCACCCACGTCCTCGATACGGGCACCGGCCGTCCAGCGCAGGGCATCACCGCACAGCTGTCAGCACGATCCGCCTCCGGGTGGGACCCGGTAGCGGAGGGAACCACCGACGCCGACGGCCGGATCCGGTCTCTGGGCCCGGAGCAGGTGAACCCTGGGACCTACCGGATCACCTTCGCCACCGGCGACTATTTCGGCGGCACCGGCACCGAGACGTTCTTCCCCGAGGTGACCCTGACCTTCAGCGTCACCAGCACCGAGCACTACCACGTACCGCTACTCCTGAGCCCATTCGCCTATTCAACGTATCGAGGGAGCTAACCATGACTACAACGAGCCACCAGGACACCGATCAGACACCCGGCACGGGTTCCGCCGACACCGGACGCATCGTCCTGGGGCGCAACCAGTACGGGAAGGCGGAGGTGCGGCTGGTCCGGATCACCCGGGACGCCAACCGGCACACCATCGAGGACCTCAACGTCACCTCGCAGTTGCACGGCGATTTTGCAGCCGCTCACACCGACGGCGACAACTCGCACGTCGTCGCGACCGACACCCAAAAGAACACGGTGTATGCCTTCGCGAAGGACGGCGTGGGCTCCCCCGAGGCCTTCCTCCTGCGCCTCGGCGCCCACTTCACCACGAGTTTCGACTGGGTGACCGGCGGTCGGTGGTCAGCGGAGCAGTACAGCTGGGACCGCATCAACGACCACGATCACGCTTTTTCCCGCAACAAGTCAGAGACCAGGACCGCCCTCCTGCTGGTCGACGGGCAGCATCGGCACATCGTGGCGGGAATCCAGGGCCTGACGGTCCTGAAGTCCACCGGGTCCGAATTCCACGGGTTCCCCCGTGACCGTTACACCACGCTGGCCGAGACGACTGACCGTATCCTCGCCACCGATGTCACCGCCAAGTGGAGGTATAACACCGAGAACACCGTCGACCTTGATTTCGACGCCGCCTACGACAGTGTGCGCGGGATCCTCCTCGAGACCTTCGCCCAGACACACTCGCTAGCCCTGCAACAGACCATGTTCCAGATGGGCAAGAAAGTTCTTGAGGCGCACCCGGGAATCCAGGAGGTGAGGCTGTCCCTGCCGAACAAGCACCATTTCCTGGTGGATCTGGCACCGTTCGGACTGGAGAATCCGAACGAGGTCTTCTTTGCCGCCGACCGCCCCTACGGCCTGATCGAGGCGACGATTGAGCGCGAAGGTGCGGCCAGCGAGTCAGCAGTCTGGGCCGACACCCCCGGATTCTGTTAGCCAGCCACACCTCACGCCGCCCAGGCGACACCAGACCCGCCCAACGCCCCCTCCCGAAACCGGGAATGACACACCAAGGAACCAGCAGCGTAGTGACCCAGCAGACAAGGGAAGTCAGCTATGAAACGACTGAAGACCAGAAAAGGGAACACCGTTCCGCAACGACCCGAAGATGAGCGGCTGCCGCTCGGCCGGTCGTTCACCTACGGGTTGCAGCACGTCCTCACTATGTATGGGGGAATCATTGCCGTGCCGTTGATCGTGGGGGCCGCCGCGGGAATGACGCAGGATGAGATCGCCCTCCTGATTGCGTCCTGTCTCTTCATTGGCGGGATCGCGACGATCCTGCAAAGCTACGGACTCCCCTTTTTCGGCTCGCAACTGCCGCTGGTCCAGGGGGTGTCCTTCGCTGGGGTGGCGACAATGATCGCCATCCTTGAGGGAGGTGGCGGCATTCAGGCGGTGTTCGGTGCCGTCCTCGTGGCCTCCGTCATCGGCCTCCTCATTGCTCCCTTCTTTGCACGGATCATCCACTTCTTCCCGCCGGTGGTCACCGGGATCGTCATCACCACCATCGGGCTGACGCTGCTGCCGGTCGCCGCCAACTGGGCCATGGGAGGCAACTCCGAAGCGGAGGACTATGGGTCCCTGACGAACATCGGGCTGGCCGCGTTCACCCTGGCGCTGGTTCTCCTGCTGAGCAAGCTCGGCAACGCGAGCATCTCCCGCCTCTCAATCCTCCTGGCGATCGTCGGCGGTGCAGTTATCGCAGCGATCTTCGGCGTCGCGGATTTCTCCGGGGTGATGGACGGTGACATCGTGGCCTTCCCCCAGCCAATCGCGTTCGGCTGGCCGACGTTCCAGCTCGCCGCCATTATCTCGATGGTCATCGTGGTCCTCGTGACCATGACCGAGACCACCGCCGACATTCTGGCGGTTGGCGAGATCGCGAAGACCAAGGTCGATTCGCGCCGGATTGCCGATGGCCTGCGCGCCGATATGCTCTCCAGCGCGGTTGCCCCCATCTTCAACTCCTTCACGCAGACCGCTTTCGCCCAGAACGTGGGTCTGGTGGCGATCACCGGAGTCCGGAGCCGTTTCGTGGTCACGGCAGGAGGCGTCATCATGCTCGTGCTGGGACTGTTGCCCCTGCTGGCACGGATCGTGGCGGCGGTACCCACACCTGTGCTCGGCGGTGCAGGCGTGGTCTTGTTCGGAACCGTCGCTGCGAGCGGGATCCGCACCCTCGCCAAGGTCGATTATCAGGACAACATGAACCTGATCATCGTCGCAGTGTCGCTGGGCTTCGGAATGATCCCGGTGGTCTCGCCCACGTTCTACGACGCTTTCCCCACCTGGTTCGGAATCATCTTCCACTCCGGAATCAGCTCCGCCGCCATCATGGCAGTCCTGCTGAACCTGCTGTTCAACCACCTGAAGGCGGGAAACTCCAGCCAGCAGTCGGTGTTTGTCGCCAGCCCGCCGCGAATGGTCAGGGCCGAGGAGCTCCAGGCGTTCCGCGACGGTGACCACTACGATGGCGGCAAGCTCATGGACGCACACGGCGCCGAAGTGCCGGTGGTCAACGCCGCGCAGTTCGTCCTGGTCCAGGAAAAGATGAAGAAGGGTGAGATCACTGATTCTGACGATATCCGCCGGATCTGCGACTCCACTGGATCAGCGAATGGCACACCGGACGGCCCAGGGGCGGAGGGACGGAACAGGTAGGAGAAGTCTTAGGCACGGAAGGGACCGACCGGTCCCTCCACCGGCCCTGCAGGGCCGGACGATTTCACGAAGTACATCAGGGGAGTGTTGAGGAGCGCGATGGTACGGATAGAGGTTACGGTCAACGGCCAGGTTCGGGGGTGCGACGGCGTCAGCCCGCACACCAACCTGCTCGACTGGCTGCGCGATGCTGGGCTTACCGGTTCCAAGGAAGGCTGCGCGGAGGGTGAATGCGGTGCCTGCGCGGTAATGGTTTCCCGCCCCGACGGCCCCGACGGCAGCCGCTGGACCTCAGTCAACGCCTGCCTGCCGCCCGCGCTGGCCTTTGACGGCCAGGAGATTGTGACGGCCGAAGGACTCGGCCGCGCAGCCGGAGCCTGCACCGGGAAGCAACTGCACCCGGTCCAGCAGGAGATGGCGGAACGGGGTGGATCCCAGTGCGGCTACTGCACCCCTGGGTTTGTCTGCTCCATGGCGGCTGAGTACTACCGTCCTGAACGCTCAGCCAGCACCGCCGACGAATCCGGTGACCTGATCCCTGACCCACCGGACCCGCAGGAGAAGTCCCACACCGGAACCTCCGCCGTCGGCGAGGAACACACCACTGACCACGAGAAGGGCCCCAACGGGTTCGATCTGCATGCGCTGAGCGGAAACTTCTGCCGCTGCACCGGCTACCGGCCCATCCGCGACGCCGCGTTTGCCCTCAGCACCCCTGATGCATCAGATCCGCTGCTGCTTCGCCAGGACAACCCGGCGCCGGCGGCCCGTCCCACCCACAGGGCCGTCGACGGCGTAGAGTTCGTGCGACCTCACACCATGGCTGAGCTGTTCCGGCTCCTGGAGAGGGACCCCGATGCCAAGCTGGTGTCCGGCAGCACCGATCTGGGCGTGGAGATCAACCTGCGGCACTCCCGGCCCGCCCTCGTGGTGGCGATTGACCGGCTTGAGCCCCTGCGAACCCTCACCGTCTACGCCGACAGGATCGAAATCGGCGCCGCCCTGACCCTTTCCGAGGTGGAACGTGGCCTTCACGGGCGGGTCCCCCTGCTGGATGAGCTGTTCCCCCGGTTCGCCTCCCGGCTCATCCGCAACGCGGCGACCTTCGGTGGCAACCTGGCGACCGGTTCTCCGATCGGCGACTCGGCGCCGGTGCTGCTGGCACTGGACGCCGTCATCGTCCTGGCGTCGACGGACGGCGACCGGGAGGTGCCGCTCAGCGAGTACTACACCGGATACCGGCAGAGTGTCAGGAAGCCCGGTGAACTGGTGCGTTCAGCGCGGATCCCGCTCCCCCTCGCCGAACAGAGCGCCTTCTACAAGATTTCCAAACGCCGCTTCGACGACATCTCAAGCGTCGCCGTCGGCTTCGCGGCACAACTCGACGAGGGAGTCGTGTCCTCAATCCGGATTGGGGTCGGCGGAATCGCGGCCACCCCCCTTCGTGCCCGCCGGACCGAGGAGGCGCTCCAGGGGCACCCGTGGACGTCGGCGAATGTCACTGCCGCCGCCTCAATCCTGGCCACCGAGGGCACCCCGATCGATGACCTGCGGGCCAGCGCCCGGTACCGTTCGGCAATGCTTGAGCAGTCACTGCTCAGGTTCTTTGCGCACACGCAGCGCTCCACTGTGGAGGTGGCCCGGTGAAATCCCTCGCAAACCGCCCCATCAACCCCGTGGTGGGCCAGCCGGTCTCCCACGAAAGCGCCGACCAACACGTCACCGGGGAAGCGCTCTACACCGATGACCTGGTGGTCCGCAGCGCGAACGTGCTACATGCCTGGCCCGTGCAGGCGCCGCACGCCCACGCTCTGGTCGAGTCGCTGGGCACCGATGCGGCGTTGACGGTGCCGGGGGTGGTCCGGGTCCTCACCGCAGCGGACGTCCCCGGAATCAACGACGCCGGCATCAAGCACGACGAACCCCTCTTCCCCACCGAGGTCATGTTCCATGGCCACGCGGTGTGCTGGGTGCTGGGGGAAACCCTTGAGGCGGCTCGGCTCGGAGCCGAGGCCGTGCAGGTGCACTACCGGCCGCTGCCGTCCCTGCTGACCCTGACCGAAGCCATCGAGGCCGAGAGTTTCCAGGGCAACCAGCCCACGTTGAGCAGGGGCGAGGCGGATGCTGCGCTGGACGCCGCCGCGCACCGGTTCAGCGGCGACATCGAGTTCGGCGGGCAGGAACACTTCTACCTTGAGACCCATGCGTCCTTCGTCTACGTGGATGAGGGTGGTCAGGTCTTTGTCCACTGCAGCACCCAGCATCCCTCCGAGACGCAGGAAATCGTCGCCCACGTGCTCGGCTTGCAGAGCCACGAGGTGACGGTGCAGTGCCTGCGGATGGGCGGCGGATTCGGTGGAAAGGAAATGCAACCCCACGGTTACGCGGCCATTGCCGCGCTGGGCGCCACCCTGACCGGCCGTCCGGTGAGGCTGCGGCTTAACCGGACCCAGGACATCACCCTCTCCGGTAAGCGGCACCCGTTCCACGCCCGCTGGGAGGTTGGCTTCGATGAGGAGGGCCGGATCCAGGCCCTCAAAGCCACGCTGACCAGCGACGGCGGGTGGAGCCTCGACCTGTCGGAGCCGGTCCTCGCCCGGGCCCTGTGCCACATCGACAATGCCTACTGGATACCCAACGTAGAGGTTCATGGCCGGGTGGCCAAGACCAACAAGACCTCCCAGACGGCGTTCCGCGGCTTTGGCGGTCCGCAGGGCATGTTCGTCATCGAGGACATCCTGGGCCGCTGCGCGCCGCTCCTGGGCGTCGACCCCGGCGAGCTCCGGAGGCGAAACCTCTACGTCCCCGGGCAGACCACCCCGTACGGCCAGCCGGTCCGGCACGCCGAACGGCTCCAGGCCATCTGGCGGCAGCTCCACGACAGCGCCGACGTCGTCCGCCGGCAGGAAGAGATCCGGGAATTCAACGCGACCCACCCGCACCTGCGGCGTGCCCTCGCGGTCACGCCCGTCAAGTTCGGCATCTCCTTCAACCTCACCGCCTTCAACCAGGCTGGGGCACTGGTCCACGTGTACAAGGACGGCTCTATCCTGATCAACCACGGCGGCACCGAGATGGGGCAGGGGTTGCACACGAAAATGCGCCAGGTGGCGGCCACGGCGCTCGGCGTGCCGCTGGGACTGGTCCGGCTGGCACCCACCCGTACCGACAAGGTCCCCAACACATCGGCAACCGCCGCCAGCTCGGGTGCCGACTTGAACGGCGGGGCGGTAAAGGACGCCTGCGAGCAGATCCGTGACCGCCTCGCCGAGGTGGCCGCGCGGAAACTGAACATCCACCCCGAGGACGTCCGCTTTGTGAACGGGGTGGTCACCGGCATCGGGTTCACCGACAGGGAGATCGGGTTTGCGGAGCTGGCCCGCGACGCGTACTTCCAACGGGTTTCCCTCTCCGCCGCCGGGTACTACCGGACGGAGGGTCTGCACTGGGACATCTCCCGCATGCAAGGCGAGCCGTTCAAGTACTTCAGTTATGGGGCTGCGGCCTCCGAGGTTGAGGTCGACGGGTTCACCGGGGCCTACCGCCAGGTGCGCACCGACATTGTGCATGACGTCGGCGACAGCCTGTCACCGCTCATCGACGTCGGGCAGATCGAGGGTGGGTTTGTGCAGGGCGCTGGTTGGCTGACCCTCGAGGACCTGCGCTGGGATACGTCCGACGGCCCGCAGCGGGGACGGCTGGCCACCCAATCGGCGAGTACCTACAAGCTGCCCAGCTTCTCTGAAATGCCCGAAGAGTTCACCGTGCACCTCTTCGAAAGGGCCACCGAGGACGGCGTGGTCTACGGGTCGAAGGCGGTGGGCGAACCCCCGTTGATGCTCGCCTTCAGTGTCCGGGAGGCGCTCCGCCTCGCGGCGGCAGCGTTCGGGCCGGGCGACCGGGAAGTCCAACTGGCCAGCCCAGCCACCCCGGAAGCGGTCTTCTGGGCGCTCACGGAGGCCCGGGAGGCGCAGACGGCGCGGGACCGCCGGACCGCCAGCACGCAGGCCGGTCCTGCGTCGCTACCCACCCCCGAACCAGCCCACCAGGGTGGAATCTAGAGTGGACTCACGGGGACGGACTGACTGAGCTACATTGACTGACATGGACTGGTTGGAAGCGCTGCAGCGTCTGCGCTCGACGGATCAGCCCGGGGTGCTCGCCACGGTCACCGGGGTGCGCGGTCATGCACCACGGGAGGCGGGGGCGAAGATGCTGATCGCGGCGAGTGAGTCGTGGGACAGCATCGGCGGCGGCAACCTGGAGGCCACAGTGATCGACCGTGCCCGCGTCATGCTCGACGGCGGCAGCACAGTCCCCGAGAGCCTCACCTTCACGCTCAACGAGCGCGCTCCCACCCAGCATGGGAAACAGTGTTGCGGCGGCGTCGTCGAGGTCCTCCTCGAACCGTTCCTGCCCCGACCCACCGTGGCGGTGTTCGGTGTGGGCCATGTGGGCCATGAACTGGCGCGGATCCTGTCCCGTCTCCCCGTCCACCTGCATCTGGTGGACAGCAGGGCGGACCAGGTGGACCCCAGCCGGCTCGCCGGCGTACTGGGCGGGGTGGCCGACGTCCACCCCGTGCACACCCCCGTCCCGGATTCGGTGCTGGGCACTTTGCCCGCCGGGGCGCACGTGCTCATCATGACCCACGACCACGCCGAAGACTTCCTGCTGTGCGACGCCGCGCTGCGACGCGGCGACCTGGGCTCGGTCGGTCTGATCGGGTCCAGCGCCAAATGGTCGCGTTTCCGATCCCGGTTGCAGGCGGAGGGTCATACGGGGACGGTGATCGAACGGATCAGCTGCCCCATCGGGCTCCCTGACATCTCCGGCAAGGCGCCCGCCGTAATTGCGGTCAGCGTCGCGGCACGGCTGGTGCAGCTCCTCCCGGACACGGTCCCCAGCGTCGAGAAGGGTGGAAGGAGCTAGCGGCCCCAGCTGTGCGGCGCGGGACGGCGGGTACTGGGGAGCGAGTTGTTGAGCCGCCACTCGTGAATCCACTCGGGGAGCACCAGATCCGCTGGCGGCTCGCCGAGGGCGGCGAAGATGTCCTCGTTGCTGACAGGACCGCTCCTGGAGACCAGCCGGGTGGCGATGATCGCCTTCGCATAGATCTCGCCAGCGCTGACCATGCGCTGCTCGAAGTAGATGGCCCGCTCATCGAAGCCAATGATCCGGGTCTCGATCGAGTAGCGCTGTCCCAGCGTCAGGGACTTGCGGAAGCTGATGGTCTCGCCGTTGGCTACCGGGCTCCATCCCCGTCGGCGCATCTGGGACCAGGTGCCACTGCGGATCATCAGGTCAAACCGCCCGAGGTCCATCAGTGAGAAATACATGCCGTTGTTGACATGCATCGCAATGTCAATGTCGGTGGGCAGCACCCGCAGGGGCAGTGACGACTCCCCCCAGATGCTGAGGCGTGGGCGTCGTCGGGAAATGAACAGGGTCAGCAGGGTCCGAAACAGAAGATGCATACCCCTACATTACCGGCCAGTAACATGCAGGAAGGTAGCCCGGGGTGAACGGCGGGGCGCCGCCTGAAGGGCACACCGCGGCTATGTGCCTAGACTCGGGTAATGACCGCACAGTACCCGTACGCCCTGTCCTTCGACCTGTACCGCGCGCTGCTGGACCGTGATCACTCCCGGATGGTCGAGTTGGCGCCCTCCGCGCTCACCGCGCAGATCCCGGCCTGCCCGGGCTGGACCGGCGAGGATCTCATCCGGCACACCGCGATGGTTTACCTGCACAAGGCCGAGTCCATCAGGACCGCCGCCAAGCCAGCCGGCACCTGGCCGCCCGCCGAGCTGGCCCAGCTGGAGCCGGTTCACGCGCTGCAGCAGTGCTACGCCCGGCTGATGGACCAGTTCGACACCCACGCACCGGAGGACCCGGCGTTCACCTGGATGAAGGACGACCAGAGTGTTGGTTTCTGGATCCGCCGGCTCGCCCACGAAACTTCCATCCACCGTTACGACCTCGAATCGGCACTGGGCATCGCGGAGCCGATCGACCCGGACCTCGCCGTTGACGGGATCGATGAGGTACTCACTGTCATGCTGGTCCGCAGCAAGCCCGACGACGCCGCCACCGGGTCCACAGTCACGCTGCGGAGCGCCGGGCTCGCCTGGACGGTGACAATCAATTCAGCCGTGGTGACACTGGAGCGGCAGGTCAGTGATCGGGCGGACGCCCAGGTCAGTGGAAAACCAACTGAAATGCTGCTCTGGCTCTGGGGACGTGGGCCGTTTCCCGAGGGCGCCCACCCCAGCGACGCTGCAAACGAGCTGCGCCACCGGCTGGCAACAGCCACCTAGACCGCAACTGTTAGAGGCATCGGTTCTCTGAAGCTTCAGTTGTCAGAGGCGTCAGCCCTAAACGTTGATGCCCTCCGCCTGGAAGAGCGCGCTCACCGACTCGCCGGTGTGGATCCGACGGATCGCCTCGGCGAAGGCGTTGGCCACCGAGATCACCTTCAGCTTCGGGTGGGTCTTATCCGCACCGATCGGGACCGTGTTGGTACAGAGCACCTCGATGACGTCGTCGCGCTCGGCGATGCGTTCCACCGCCCCGTTGGAAAAGATCCCGTGGGTGCACACCACCCGCGCCTTCCGTGCACCCATTTTGGCCAGGTGGTCCAGGAGCTCCAGGACGGTGCTCCCATTAGCGATCTCGTCGTCGAGCACCACAATGTCCTTGTCCCGGACATCGCCGATGATCGAGGTGATCTGCACGCGATCGTTCTCGAACCGTTCCTTCGCGCCGGCCGCCACGGGGGTGCCCAGGAGACGCGAGAACGCCGTCGCGGCCTTCGCGTTACCCAGATCCGGGGAGACCACGATGGTGTTGCTCAGATCCAGGTCCTGGAAGTGCGCCGCGAGTTCCCGGAGGGCGTGCAGCTGATCGACGGGCACCCCGAAGAAGGCCTGCACCTGCGGGGAGTGCAGGGTCATGGTGAGCACCCGTGAGGCACCCGCCGTGGTCAACAGGTCGGCCACCAGCTTGCCGCCGATCGAGATCCGCGGGGCGTCCTTCTTGTCGGACCGGGCGTAGGAATAGTGGGGCATCACCGCGGTAATCCGACCGGCGGAGGCACCGCGGGCCGCATCGATCATCATCAGCAGCTCCATCAGGTTCTCCTGGACCGGCTTGACCAGAGGCTGGATGATGAACACGTCCCGTTCCCGGCAGTTCTCCAACAGCTGCACCTCCAGGCAGTCGTTGGCGAAACGCTGCAACCGGGAGGGAAGGAGCGGCACGCCCAGGTGCCCGCAGATCTCCGCCGCGAATCCCCCGCTTGCTTGTCCACTGAAAACGGCGATCTCTTTGATCAACGACTTACCTTTCACGGCAGTTGGTGGGGATCATGCTGTGGACACCATTGTCGTACAGATTGGCCCGCGGTGGTTCCCGGTGAAGTAACGTTGATGCCGGATCGGCGCCCCCACCGAACCGACAATGACGTCACCTCACAGGAGAACACACCCATGGCACCCTCTGGTCCCCCACCCAAACAGCAGACCTCAGTGGTGTCGGCGGCCATGCGGCCGATCAACTCGGTGGTTGAACGCTTCCTGCCGAGCGCCCTGGTGTTCGCAGTGGTCCTCAGCCTGGTGGTTGCTGTCGCCGCACTGGTCTTCACCGATGCTGGCCCCGTGGACGTACTCAACGGGTGGGGTGACGGGTTGGCCGGGTTGCTCGCGTTCATGACCCAGATGGCGCTGATCCTGCTGCTGGGGCATGCGCTGGCCCACACCGGCCCCGTCCGGAAACTCCTGGCCCGCCTCGGCGGGATCCCCCGGAGCCCCATGCAGGCGTACGTCTTCGTGTTCGTGGTCGCCGCCACGGCGTCCCTGATCACGTGGGGACTCGGCCTCGTCGTCGGCGGTCTGCTGGCCAAGGAGGTCGCTGCCCAGGCCCGCGAGCGCGGCATGGCGCTGCACTTCCCGATGCTCGTCGCCGCCGGGTTCTCCGGCTTCGTGGTGTGGCACATGGGGTACTCGGGGTCAGGACCGCTGACCGCCGCCACCGAGGGCTCCTTCATCGCCGAGCAGCTGGGCCGCACCATTCCCATTACGGAGACCACCTTCTCCTGGTGGAACATCACCGCCGCTGTGGCCACGATCGTCCTGGTCGCGGCCGCGCTGGCCCTGGTTTCGCCGCGTGCCGGTGACAGGATCACCGAGCTGGAGGTGGATGCCCGCCGCTCCGACGATGTGGCAATCGACGACGACGTCGTCACCCCCGCCGACCGGATCGACGCCAGCCGAATCCTCACCACAGTGGTGGGCCTGGCCCTCGTTGCCTACCTGGTGGTCCACTACGTGCAGGGCGGCACCGCCACCCTGGACATCGTGAACTGGACCTTCCTGGCCCTGCTGTTCCTGCTGGTCCGTAGCCCGTTCGAACTGATCGCGCTGACCAAGAACGCAGCGTCGAATGTCGGCGAGATCCTCCTCCAGTTCCCCCTGTACGCGGGGATCATGGGGATGATGACGACGACGGGCCTCATCAACGTGGTCTCCGACGCGTTCGTGAACATTGCGAACCCAACGACGTTCGGCCTGTTCGCGCTGCTGTCCGCCGGTCTGGTGAACTTCTTCGTGCCCTCCGGTGGTGGCCAGTTCGCGGTCCAGGCGCCGATCATGCTCGACGCCGCCGAACGCCTGGGCGTGGACCCCGCGATCGCGATCATGGCAGTGTCCTACGGTGACCAGTGGACCAACATGATCCAGCCGTTCTGGGCGCTGCCGCTGCTGGCTATCGCCGGGCTGAAAATGCGGGACATTCTGGGGTACACGATGGTGACCCTGGTCGTCTCGGGTGTGGTGTTCGCGGCGATCCTGCTGATCGTCGGAGCAGGGCTCGCAGGATAGCGCGGATACCCGGGACGGGAAAGGGACGCTACGGTCCCGGCGTCGCCGTCGGGAGTCCCTCGTCCCTGACCAGCCGGCGGAGGCCGCCCTTCGGCGGCACCACCACAGGGATCGGCCACCGCGGGGGAAGGTTGTCGCCCAGGGTGACCCTCCGGATCTTGCGGCCAGCCAGCGGGAGCACCCAGTCGTGGATCCAGCGGCGCTGCTCGCGCTCCCACTCCCTGAAGGTCTTCGGGACCGGCGGATCCCAGTCCGTCAGCTTCACGGAATGCGGCACCCCCAGCAGGTCCAGCACCTGGGAGGCCATGTATTTGTGGCCGGCCTTGGACATGTGGAGCCGGTCGGGTCCCCACATCCGCCGGTCCTGGTAAGCGCTGAAGGCCCAGTAGTCCACCAGAACCGCGCCGTAGGCGTCGGCGATCCGCCGGACGCCGTCGTTGTAGAGCTGGTGCCTCTTGCGGAGCAGCCGGAGGGCGGGTGTCACGTTGACGTCGTACCCGGTGAAGAGCAGCACCCGGGCGCCGGTGGCGGCCAGAGGCGCCACCAGTTCCTCGTAGTCGGCCAGCAACTGTGGGACTGACGTGCCGGCGTCGAGAATGTCGTTGCCCCCGGCGTACAGGGTGATCAGGGTGGGGCGCAGGTCGACGGCCCGCTCCAGCTGTTCGGCGGCGATGTGGCGCAGGCGTTTGCTGCGCACAGCAAGGTTCGCGTACTCCCAGCCCGGCTGGTCCTTGGCCAGCTTCTCGGCCACCCGGTCTGCCCAGCCGCGGACCCCGTTGGGCAGGTGCTTGTTGGGATCCCCCACTCCCTCGGTGAAGGAGTCGCCCAGAGCGACGTACCGCAGCCTATGCTCGCTCATGACAGGTGGGCGGCCCGGCGGTGAGGGCAACGGCGAGAGTTCCGGGGTCAGAGACGCAGCAGGGCGTGTTCAACCAGAACCTCCTCGTAGTGCTGGACGAGCAGTTCGCACAGCACCGGCCAGGTGCGGCCCTGCACGCTCGCGAACGCGGCTTCGGCGAAGGCTAGACGTTTGGCGTCGTCGCCGATCAGGTCCACCACCTGGCGGCGCATCTGGTCCAGGTCGCCCGGCCGGTAGAGCCACCCGGTGCGGGAGGCATCCACCAGATCCACTGGTCCGCCTTTACCGGTGGCCACCACCGGTACACCCGAGGCCATTGCCTCCTGGATGGTCTGACAGAACGTCTCCAGCTCACCAGGGTGGACGAACAGGTCAAGGCTGGCCACCGCCGTCGCCAGTTCCCCGCCGCCCAGGAACCCAGTGAAGATGGCATTCGGGAGGGCGTGTTCGAGGGTGCCGCGCAGCGGGCCGTCGCCGATGATCACCAGCCGGGTGTTCTCGATGTCCGCGAGGACCCTCAGGTCCTCGACCTGTTTCTCGGCCGCGAGCCGTCCCACGTAGCCGATCAGCCGTTCTCCACCCGGGGCGAGCCGGGTCCGGAGTTTCTCATCGCGCCGGTCCGGGTGGAACCGTCCCGTGTCGACGCCCCGACGCCACAGCTGAACCCGGGGGATGCCGTGTCCCCGCAGCTGGTTCACGGCCGCGGTGGAAGGTGCAAGGGTGCGGGACGCACCCTCGTGGATGTTTTCCACCCGCTGCCACGCCCAGTTGGTCAGGAACGGCACGCCGTATCGCGCAGCGTACCCGGGCACATCGGTCTGGTAGACCGCGACCACCGGAATGCCGAGCTGTTCGGCTGCCCGGATGGCACGCCACCCCAGTTCGAACGGCGACGCCAGGTGAACGATGTCGGGTTGAAAATCGGCGAGGATGCTCCTCACCCTGGCGACTCCGCCCAGGGCAACCCGGACACTGTTGTACCCCGCCAGTGGAACTGCTGGAAGGCGGTGGACGCGCACCGTTCGGCCACCCACCTTCTCGTCGGTGGCACCCGCACCGGAGGGGGCGATCACCAGCACCTCGTCACCGCGTGCCGCGAAGTGCTCGAGCATCTTCTGGACAGAATGGGTGACCCCGTTGACGGCGGGCAGGAATGTTTCGGCAACAATCACGATCCTCACACCACGACGGTGACAGCCCCGAGTGGGGAGCCGGTGACGATCAGGTGGCTGGCGGTGGAAGCGTCAGTGAACAGCAGGAGACCGGGTCTCCGCCAGCCCGTCGCTGGCGCCCAGTCCGTGCCCGGCCCGGTCCGTGTCGGGTTCAGACGGCCTAGGGCCAGAGCAGCGTGCGGGACCAGCCAGCACCGTCCCGGGCATACCGGAGCCTCAGGTGGCGGCGTTCCGGGTCGGCCTGCCAGAACTCGACACTGTCCGGGGACAGTGTGTACACGGTCCAGGTGACCGATCCGGGTGTCGGACCATCCCCTTCCAGGCGCTGTACCTGGGTGGCGACGGCGTCGTCCAGTTCTTCCCGGGAGCGCAGGACGCTGCTTTGCTCGCCGGCAAGCACCAGGGCGCGGGCGACAGGATGGCGACGGCGGAAGTCGGCGTCGTTCTCCCCAGTACCCGCCGGGCGAACGGCACCGCGGATTCGGATCTGCCTGCCCACCGTCGGCCAGAACAGGTTCAACGCCGCGGCCGGAGCGTTTTCCAGCTGGCGGCCCTTGGGACTGTCACTGCTGGAAGCAAAGGAAAAGCCGAAATTGTCGACGTCTTTCAGGATCACCACCCGGGCATCCGGCATACCATCCCGGTCCACCGTCGCGAGGGTAAGGGCGTGCGGCGCCGCCACGCCGTCCTCGACCGCTGCCGCCAGCCACTCAAGGAACAGGTCGGTCGGTGACTCAGGTGCAGCGGCAGGGTCGAAAGCTGGAAGGGTGTCGGGGAACGCGGGGACCCCGCGGAGGAGGTCACGCATCGATTGGTGTTCACTCATGGCACCAGCCTAGGCCCCGACGTCGCGCTAAAGTCGAGAAATGACACCCGAGAAGGACAGTTTCACCGGCGGTAAGGATTACACCCGCTGGACCACCCCCGTGGGGCGTTTCCTGGTCCGGTGGGTCCGAGTCCTGGCGGGTTGGATCGGGCCGCACTGGGCGATGCTGCTGATCCTGGTCATCGGTGGCGGGCTCGCGGTGTCGCTCGCCGTCGCGTCCGCCGAGGTGTATGAGGCGGTCGCCGAGACGGACGGCGTTGCCATCCTGGACCAGCCCGCCCTGGACGCGTCGGTGGAGCTGCGCAATCCGGTGGTGGTGGCACTGGCCAACGGGTTCACTTTCCTGGGCGGTCCCATCGCGATGCCGGTCCTTGCCGCCGCAGCAATTGCCGCGCTCTGCTTCCGGCGACGGTCGGTCACCCCGCTCATCCTCGTGGCTGTCGCCGCCGCCGGATCCCTGCTGATGACAGTCCTGGGGAAGAACGCGATTGGTCGGTTGCGGCCACCCCTGGAATTCGCTGTTCCCCCGTACGAATCGTCGCCGTCGTTTCCCAGCGGTCACACGCTGAATGCAATGGTGATCACCGGGATCATCGCCTACCTGCTGGTCCTGAGTGAACACCGCAAGCGGACCCGGGTCCTCATTGTTGCTGGCGCGCTGCTGTTCACCTTTTTGATGGCCGCCACCCGTGTCTATCTAGGTCATCACTGGGTGACCGATGTGTTGGTCGCCGCGACGCTGGGGCTCGGTTGGCTGGCGGTGGTGATCACCACGCACCGGTTGTGGCTCACCCTCGCCGACCGGCGGAGGGACAGATAGGTCGTTGCCGGGGAGCACACCTCGTCAGAAGATTCCTCAGCGAGAGGGTCCCCCTGAGCAGCAGTGGCAGTTATGCTCGTCCGATGGGGACATCCAAGGTACAGACGCGCAACCGAGCAACGATAGTTGGGGCGCTGAGCGCTTTGTCTCTCCTTATGATGAGCGGCTGCGGGGTAAGCGAGCAAGCTCCGGAGGCGGCAAGTGAGACGGTGACTGCCACAGAGACAGCGACGGCCGACCCTGAGGTGGTTGGTGATCCCACCGAACCCAAGGCACAGCCCCTCGATCTGCAGCTGGACTCAGCGAGCATCATTCAGGCGGGCGACGGCGACTTTAGTACCCTGAACACAATCGGCTGGCCGGACACCGCCCTCCAGCCCGGCGACTACACAGTTCATGTTCGATGCGTTGGAGCCGACGGACTGACTTTCGCCTATACATCCGAAGCCCGTCAGGAGGGAATGTCACATTTGGCGTGCGGCGAGCCGGGGTCATTCGACATCTCAGTCCCAGAAAGTGGCTACTACGTGACGCTCAGCGGGGACCCCTCCGCTACCGGCGACGTTGAGTACGTCTTCGCGGTGACTCACCAAAGTTCTGACCCTTAACTTAAGGATGCCGGTGCCCTAGAGAGAACTTAAGGGTGCCGGTGCCCTAGAGAGCTGGGGGAAATCTCTAAAGCACCGGCACAGCGAGCCGAGGACTCTCGTTCGGCTTCCGAAAGACTACATGTTCTGAGCCTCAGCCAGGCCCAAAATGGCCCACCCCTTCGGCGGTAGGGTCAGCCAACCGCCAGGGACGTCCAGTCCGCCCGCACCGGCCAGAACTTCGCACGCCGACGCGGGAATCTCCAGCGTCACCGAGTTTTCCTCAAGATTCATTGCCACGAACAGGGCATGACGGGCGTCGTACACCTCGTAGACCAGGTGTTCGTTGCTGAGCGTATGTACCCGGGTACGGGATGCGTGCACCCAGTGGTTCCGGCGCCGCAGCCCGATCAGTTCCTGGTGCAGCGTGTACAGCGATTGCCCGACGTCCGAGAGGTCGGCGGGGGAAGCGGGGAAGGAGGGTCGGACGTCGTCGTCGCCCCCGGCCCTTTCCTCCTTGATGCCCCGATAGCCCTGCTCATCCCCGTAGTAGATCACAGGCGTACCCGGCAGAGTGAAGAGCAGCACCAGTGCATGAGCCAGCCGGCCCGACGGCGCGAGCCTGCTCGCTATGCGTGTGACGTCATGGTTGCCGATAAACGTCAGCGGTACAAAGGTGTCCAGGAAGCTGTTGTGGCGCTCCAACGCTGCGGTCAGCTCGTAGAAGTTCGCTTCCGCCAGCGCACTCCAGATCGCCTTCCACAACTCATACTGGGTGACCGAATCCAGGTGCCCGGCGCGGACATCCGCGGGATAATCGCCGTGGATATACTCCCCCACGAAATACGCCTCCGGGAACTCCGAGCGGACCTCGTCAAGGACGCCAGCCCAGAACGACGTCGGCACCGCGTAGGCGGCGTCGAGGCGCCACCCGTCGGCACCGCGGCGCAGCCAGTGCTTCATCACATCGGCCACGAAATCCGCCACGGCCGGCTCCGCATGGTTCAGAGCCGCAAGGTGGTGATGGCCCTCAAAGTCTTCATAACCGGGTTCGGTGCCCGGCACCCAGGTGTCCGGCCAGGAGAAGCTGAACCAGGCCGCCGTCGTCGCGCCCGGTCCTTGTTCGAGCGCCTTCTGGAAGGGAGCGAAGGAGCGGCCGGTATGGTTGAACACGCCATCCAGGAGGACCCGGATTCCGCGTGCGTGGGCCTGCGCTACCAGTTCGTCGAAGTCGGCATCGCTGCCAAGCCGGGGATCGATGCGGTAGTAGTCAGTGGTGTCGTAGCCGTGGGTTTCCGAAGCGAACACCGGCCCCAGGGCTAGGCCGGAAGCGCCCATTTCGACGATGTAATCGAGCCAGGCCACCAGGTGCGTCAGGCCGCGTCGCGCGGGAGCCGAGTCCCCGTCTTCATGACGATCATTGGCATTGTCCGGTGTCTGCTGGGCCGATTTTTCGGCTCCGGTAAAGCCCAGCGGATAGACCTGCCACCACACCACGTGCTCCACCCAGTTCGGTGTCCTCATGTGTCTTGGTCCCTTCGCGTGGTGGAGTAAAGCAACCTACAGTCTTCCACCAGCACCCTTGACATCGGGAAATCCGGGATCGCCGCCGTCCAGCTGGCACGGGACATAGCCACAGAGCCCCCCTCACCGCAGATGGGGATCCTCCGCCTGCCAGCGATGCTTTTACATCAACCCGCCACCACCCCGGCCACGATGATGACGCTGCCCCTCATCGTCCGAAGGTACTTTGACCGCGCTCTCCCGGAGGCGTGCCGTCACCAGGACGACTAGCAGTCCTACTGCTACCGCGCCAGCGGCTTCTACGAGAGTTATCCAGGTCATAGTCCACGCGATAGTGGCTAAGGCTGTAACCGCAACCATTGATGCAATAACAAAAGTCTTCATGTTTTCCCCCTGGAAGCATCCTGTCATAACCCGAAAACGTAGGGACCTTCTGGTCAAACTCGACGACTTTTCGGAGCTCATGTTCCGATGTGCTGGGCGATCGTGGGAATGAGGATCGGCAAGTTGATGCAGAGGTGCAGGAGCATGCAAACAAGTAGATTTCGAGTCTTTGCATAAAGGACAAAGAGCGCGATCGCTCCGATGCCTTGGGTCCATAGCCACTGCGGGCCGAAGAAGGCGACGTGGGGTGCCATGAACAGTGGGACGGTGATGAGGAGTGCGATCCATCGGTGCCCAGTCAGCTCAGTCAGCCGCTCGATCGGGTAGCCCCGGTAGAGGACTTCCTCGAATACCGCTGCTGAGACGATGAGCGCGAGGACAGCTGCGATGGACATGGAAGTGATGGCCGCGGTCCCCGAGTCTGCCGGCGGCGGGAAGAAGGTGAGGACGATCCACTGCCATCCCATATAAATCCCAAACAGGTACAACGCCCACTCGACATGCTTCTGCGAAGGCTTAAGCAGACCAACTGAGGCCAATGGGCGGCGGCGTTCGATGAAGACCATGTAGGCGACGAGCACGAGAACAGCGAGGGCGTTCCAGAGGATTGATGCCATAGGACCTGTCAGCCCGATGTCGACCCCGATAGGTTCGCGCACCCTCGGTAACCACATCGGCGAGTACGAGATTGCCAGGCCCCCCGGGACGATCACCCACAGCAACGAGGATCGCCGTTTACCGGCATCCAGAGATTGGGGGACAGGGCCAGCGGATTCCATGTTCACATTCCTAGAGTATTCACTCTAGAGCAACTGATCTAGAGTATCTGCTCTACTGAGGCGGTAATCTTGATGGCATGTCTCGTCCCGTCGATCGTGAGAAGTACGAAGCGAAACGCTCAGCGATCGTCCGTGCAGCCTCGAAGCAGTTCGCAACGCTTGGGTATCAGCGCTCGACCACTGCTGGGATCTGTCGTGCGGCCGGTGTCTCCTCGGGAACGTTCTTCCATTACTTCCCGAGCAAGCTCGATGCACTCGTCGCGGTCCTCAATTCAGGTTTCAAGGATCTTCAAGACCGCCTAGCCCAGCTCGAGCATGATTCAGGAGGACTGGAGGCGGTGATGAGCTACACAAGCATGCTTGAAACGGAAATCGGCGAGACGTCCTACCCGGTCTTCGTCGCCGGACTCGCTGGTGTCGAGTCAGAGGCGTCGGTTGCGACGGCCCTGAGCGCGGAAACCGACCTCGTCAGCCATTTCCTCATCAGGAACATCGAAGAGGGCCAACACTGCGGACACATCCGCGAAGATTTTCAAGCACACGAGCTCGCCACATGGGTGTCCTGGCTCCTCGATGGTGCAGCTCAAACAGCCGCAACCGGACCCTCACCACCAGGGTTACAAATTCACCGCGGCGTCCGCGTCATCCTCGAATTACCTCGGTAAGCGGCCGCCCCATGAATGACGCGACGGTAGTTCGAGCCGTCGGCGTCGATATGCTCATCGCGCCCTGCCCCCGACGAGCCGCCCCGCAGCTTTAACGCGGCGGTGCCCTGGACAGCCGGAGGAGGCAGGACCAGGGCACCAACGCAGGGAGCACTCGCAAACTCCCGTATCACTCACGTCTTCAACAAGACATAAACGACGCTACTGACCTTTTCTGAATGCGACCAGAACGGCAGCACGGTGGATGGTGTGAACAATCGCCAGAGGTGCCCTGACCTGGACCGCAGCGAAAATCTAGCGGGACCGGTCCGCGGAAGATGCCGGCACACCATCCACCTCAGGGTCGTCATCCCGGTCCTGCGGGTGGGCGGTGATGACCGGTTCGCCGTCGACCACTGAGCGGTCGTCCTTGCTGTCGTCACCGCGGGTCTTGAGGAGACTAGCGACGGTTGCTACAAAGATGGTGGCGCCGATGAAGAGCAACGAGAACCAGATGGGGATCTCAGGCACCCAGAGCAGCGGCTCTCCACCGTTGATGAAGGGAAGTTCGTTGACGTGCAGTGCGTGGAAGACCAGTTTCACCCCGATGAAGCCGAGGATGACGGCTAGACCCTGCGCGAGGTACACCAAACGCTCCAGCAGCCCCCCGATGAGGAAGAACAGCTGACGCAGACCCATCAACGCGAACGCGTTGGCGGTGAAGACGATGTAGGCCTCGTTGGTGAGACCGTAGATCGCGGGAATCGAGTCGACGGCGAAGATCAGGTCCACGAAGCCGATCGCGATGATGGTCAACAGCATGGGCGTGATGTAGCGCTTCCCACCCTTTTTCACGGTGAGCTTGTCCTGGTGGTATTCATCGGTGACGGGTAGGACTCGGCGTACCAGGGTCATGAACTTGCCGTTTGCCGGGTTGGATTCGTGACTGCCAAACGCCTGCCGGTAGGCCAGGACGAGCAGCAGGGCGCCGAAGATGTAGAAGACCCAGGAGAAGTTCTCGATCAGGGCGGCACCGATGGCGATGAACCCGCCGCGCAGGATCAGGGCGATGATGATGCCGATCATCAGCACTTTTTGCTGGTACTTCTTCGGGACCGCGAAGCCGGTCATCACGATGAGGAAGACGAACAGGTTGTCGATCGACAGTGCCTTCTCGGTGAGGTAGCCGGCGAAGTACTCGCCACCGAATGTCCATCCCGACACCGTGCCGATTCCCACGCCGAACAGCAGTGCGAGGCCGATATAGAACGCTGACCAGCGCGCTGATTCGCCGATAGTCGGCTCGTGGGGTTTGCGTACGTGGGCAAAGAACTCATAGACAAAGAACAGAATCGTCACGGCAATCGTGATGAGCCAGATCATGGGTGAGATCTGCATGAAGGTACTCCAAAGGGTAGGCGTTGGACAGCTACGCCAAGGTCTCCTCCGCCCCGGACGTTGCCGGAACCAATGACCCGAGATGCTTCAGTGCATCCGTATTGACGGGCCGATCACAGACGGGAGTACTCCCCTTGATATAAAAATCCTAACCCACCCCAACCTGTCCTTCCAACCGGCATCAGGAACACAGTCCCCGATCGGTAGGTTCGACCGGGTGTTTGATGGCCGGTTCTAACAGCTTGGCTCCAGAAGCCAGGCGATGGCTTCTGCCTCGTCGGTGAAAAACCGGGTGGGAGTTGCCGAGGTGTAAGCGAAAGCGGTCATGACCATGCTCACCCGATCCATCCCCAGCACCGCTGTCTTCGTGGAACACGTGTCGTCGATCAGCAGCTCCCGGGCTTCGCGAGTGATCCGTTCAACTGAGCCGATGTGAACCAGGAGGGGCCGTTTCCCAGCACCAGAAACCGCGTCAACAGCCCCAATGGTCTCGCGCACATCGCTGCCGGTCATGGTTACCCCCGGAGCCCACCTGATCCTGTTGAAACCCGGTTCGCTACTCATCGCGAACTTCCTGGCAACCGATCCCTCATTCATGTCCACATCGTCCATGTCCACAGCATTACACAGAGCCCCGACACAATCGGGACCGGGAAGAGGGGTCCGCGTGGGTACTAAACCGAGGATCCGTTCGGCCAGCGCAGCAGCGCCGCAATCCGGTGCGGGTCCAGCGCCCCCGGCGGAAACAGGACCACATTGGCATCGGTAAGCGCCGCCGCCCGAAGCAGGGCGGAGGGTGCGGTGATCGTCCCGATCAGACGGGCACCCGCGGTCTCGTTCGTCGACGCTGAAAGCCACGGTTCGGCCGCAAGCGCCAGAAGGCGCTGCTCGTCCCATGCCGCCCGCTCCAACAACAGCGTTTCCACCTGGGCGCGCTGCAGGGCGTGCACCACCGCGCCGAGGCCCACCGCGGACTCCGGATGGTCACGGCCCAGCTGGCTCTCCAGCTTCTCCAGCAGCCGCTGCTGCTCAGCCTCGATGCTGGCCGCCACGCGTTCGGCGACCTGCCGCGCAAACGCGTCACGGTCCGCCCCGTCCGTGCGGGTATGACTTTCGATGACCGACAGGATGGCCTTGCTGGCCTCTGACAGTTGGTCGGCGACCAGATTCCTTGCTCGGATATCCCCGGCGATGATCAACAGCCTGGCCCGGCAACTGCGGACCACCCGGTCAATTTCCCCCGCCAGTTCCGCAGCGTTCGCCCGCCAGATGTTCTCTGTCCGGTGAAGGTAGCCGCCCTGCGATGCCCCGCCACCCGGAATTTTCTTAAGGTTCTCCGTGGAACCTTCCACCTCGGTGCTCACATCGTCCGCCATGTGGGCGTGATGCAGGTGGATGACTCCGCCGTCGCGCCCCGCCTCCGCCACCACGTAGGCGAATGCCTCCGGACGGTGATGCACCAGTGGCACCAGGTTGGGGACCGGGCCGACGTCGATCACCTGCGGCATCACCAGCCGCCCGGGGAGGAACTCGTCAAACTCAACCTCACCGTCATTGACCAGAAGGAACCGCGCAACCGGGTCCGGCAATCCCTTCGCCGACCGAGTCAGGGCCACCCGGACCGCCTTCAGGTCCGTCTTGTCCGCACCCGCCCGGTACAGCGCGCCCGCGATCAGTTCGGGGCGGGCGTCGTCGGCATGCAATGAATCTCCAGCACCCGTGCTGGCATCGGTATAGACGGTGACCCACGGTCCCGGCCGCTTATACAGGCCGGCATGCGAGTGCAGTGCGCTACTCATGTCATCTCCCCCACCGTCCGACACCCGCAACAACGGCGCCGCAGCGCCTTGGCTCGTTCTCCTGCGGTGTCCCGCTCATTCATGGCGGGCCTCCTGGTTCCTTGAGGTGATCGACTTTCGTCGGCCCGGAAATGTAGGGTTGCATTCGGTCTACCACTCTTCGACCCTGATGAACAGACCCATAAGATGCGAATCAAATCGACAGCTCCGCACAGGTTCGACGACAGGCAGGACGCCGGCCGCCAGCTCTCCCGTGAGCTGCACACACTGGGCGGAATCCCGGACCTCCTGGTGCTGGGCCTCCCGCGCGGCGGGGTGCCCGTCGCCGCGGAAATCTGCCGGGTGTTGCGGTGCCCGCTCGACGTCGTCCTGGTCCGCAAGGTGGGGGTGCCCGGATTCGCTGAACTCGCGATGGGCGCCGTGGCGGTCACTGGCGGCAACCGCAGCACCGTCCGGAACGAGCGGGTACTGGCCGGTTTGACGGGTGACGGGACGGCCATCTTCGAGGCGGCCGCAGCCCGCGAGTGGATCGAGGTGGCGCGTCGCGACCTGCTGTACCGGGAGGGACGGCTTCCCCCCGCGGTGGAGGGCCAGAAGGTGGTGCTGGTCGACGACGGCGTCGCCACCGGGGCGACCCTGCGTGCGGCCGTCGGGGCCGTTCGGCAGCTCCGTCCCAAGGAGCTAATGGTGGCCGCGCCGGTGTTCCTGGGCCAATCCCTGGCCGACATCCAGACAGTGGCTGACCGGACCTTCTGGCTGTGGAATGCGTCGTCGCTCGGGTCGGTCGGGCAGGCGTACCGGCACTTTGAGCCGGTCCCCGACGAAGAAGTCATCGGACTGTTGCGTGGCGGCCCACGGGAATAGATCGGATCGGCGTTCGGTTGAAATAACTAGATAGCTGGCACGAGCTGGCGCCATCGGCTCAACAAACCCCTGGAGGCCAGCATGCCCACCGCTTGCATCAACACCGAACCCTGCCGCACCGACCCCACTCCCGGCACTGGCAGCCGAATCCGCAGCCTGCGCGCCCTTAAACGGGGAGACCGGATCGAGGCTCGGATGCAGGCAGGTGTGCTCTACCGCGGGCTGGTCGAGGAAACCGCACCCGGACTCGGCACCGTCTGGATGCGCGACGAAGCTGTGGACTCGCGGTTGGCACTCAGCCAGGACGACTTCACCTTCTGGACCACCTAGGCACTTCCCACCCCGCCGGGAACAGATTTCGGCCAGAATAAGGGAATGGATTCCTTATTGCCGCGGGAACGGACCGAACCCTCGCCGGGCGCCGTTCACCTGCCCGGATGGCTCAGCCTGGAACAGCAGCGGGAACTGATCGACGCCTGCCGCGGCTGGGCCGTGGGCCCCGTGCCCATGCGTGCCGCACGGATGCCCAATGGCTCGATGATGTCGGTCAAGACCGTGTGTCTGGGCTGGCACTGGCAGCCCTACCGATATACCAAGACCGCCGACGACGCCGGAGGTGGCCAGGTCGCCGAGTTCCCCGATTGGCTGGCCCAGTTGGGGCGTGACGCGGTAGCCGCCGCCTACGGCGACCCCGCCGAGTACGCCCCGGATGCCGCCCTGATCAATTTCTACGACGACGGCGCCGCCATGGGGATGCACCAGGACAAGGATGAGGTGGCCGCCGCACCGGTGGTCTCCCTGAGTATCGGGGACTCCTGCGTCTTCCGTTTCGGGAACACCGAGACCCGGAACAAGCCGTGGACCGACCTCACCCTCGAGTCCGGTGACCTGTTTGTGTTCGGCGGGCCCTCACGCTTCGCCTACCACGGCGTACTTAAGACCTATCCCGGCACGTCGGATCCCGCGCTCGGGCTCAAGGGCCGGCTGAACCTGACCCTGCGCGAAACCGGACTATCGTAACCCGGAAAATGATGTCCCGGACGTCCTAGATCAGCAGTCCCCGGACGTACGCTGCCTGCCCCGCATGCTGCATGCAGTCCTCCACCACGCTGACCAGTCGCACTCGCAGGGTGACGGGCGGGTCCCAGGACGCATCGACAATGCGGTCCAGATCCACCTCACCAAGACCAGCGATGAACTCCAGGGTCCGAGAGTGGACGGCGTCGTAGTACTCCACCAGGAGGTCAGCGGAGACGGGTCTGACTTTCTCCACCTGCGCCGAGATATGCCCGTACCCGGTGTCAGTGGAATCCAGGTCCAGTCCGAACCGCTCCTCCCACCCCTGATTCAGCCACAGTTCCGGGAGGTGGGCGGCGTCGGCGATGTGGTTGTCCTGGACCCGGGTAAGGTGCCAGATCAGCCAGGCGACCGAGTTTCCCTTGCCGCTGCCGGTGGCGGTGGCGGTGGGACGGACCACTAACTGGTCAGTATCCAGACCGCTGACTGCTCGGCGGATGGCATCCGGCATCCTTCCGAACGCCTCCTCGAGGATCTCGATTGAACTCATGGTTCCTGCCTCCTTTGTGTGTGTTGTCCGGGTCGATCCAGACTATAAGCCAGCCTCGCGGTAGAAGCCTTCGATGTGAGCGGCGATCAGGACGGCCGGGTCGCCGCCGTCGCCGCCGATCGCCCGGTGGATGGCCCGGTGTTCGGCACGGAGACGCTCGGCAGTGGTATTCCAGTCCGGGAGTCGGCTGGTGAGTTGCTGAGTGTAGGTCTCGATCGACCCGCGAAGCGAGGACATCATCGCGCCGATCAGCACGTTTCCGGCAGCCTCGGCGAGCGCCACGTGGAAGAGCGCGTCGAGGCGCAGGAACTCGGCGGTCGCCAGGCCCGGAGCGTCCATGTCATCAAGCAGCGCCGCAGCGGTTTCCATTGACGGGGCTGTGGTGCTGGCGTGGCCAGCGGCCCACGTCTCAAGCAAGAGCCGGGTCTGGACAATGTCCTCGACCGGGAGATGCGAGCTGGCGACGTGGAAGCGCAGGGCCGAGCCGAGGGCCACGGCAGGATTCGCGGTGATCACCGTGCCCGCGCCCGGACCGGACCCCACCCCCGCGCGGACCACCCCCATCGCCTCAAGGACGCGGATGCCTTCCCTCGCCGAGGCGCGGGAGACATTCAACTGCTCGGCCACGGCCCGCTCGCCGGGGAGGCGCTGCCCCACGGCCAGGCGGCCGGCGGCCAGCTCCGCTTCGATCCACGATAGGACCAGCTCATGGTTCCGCATCCCCCCATCGTAGCCAGTGGTCCGACCACACACGTGGAGGGATCGGAAAACACGGATTCAAGGGTTGCGCGGCCAATCCCGAGGACGGTAGGGTCAACCTCACGCCCTGTGGTCCTACCACACCGGAACGAAGCGAGGTCAGCATGCCGTCCCAGATTCCTCCAGCACTCAAGCGACGTATCCCGAAGGTCGGTGACCTGGCGCCCCTCATGCAATTCAGGAAGCCGGAACTGGGCTCCGCCGCGCGGCTGAGGCGGGCCAGCACCATCTGGGACCTGCGCGATCAGGCGAAGCGGCGCACCCCCACCGCACCTTTCGACTACACGGATGGCGCAGCCGAAGCCGAGATCACGCTGCGCCGGGCCCGCGGCGCCTTCCTGGACCTGGAGTTCCGTCCGGGAATCCTCCGCAACGTCGAGACCGTCGACTCCTCCGTATCGGTGCTGGGCCAGCAATCCTCCCAGCCGTTCGGGATTGCCCCCACCGGGTTCACCCGGATGATGCAGTCGGAGGGCGAGTACGCCGGGTCACAGGCGGCCGAGGCGGCGGGGATTCCCTACACGCTGTCCACGATGGGCACCGCGTCGATCGAGGATGTCGCGGCGGCCGCCCCCAACGGGCGGAACTGGTTCCAGCTCTATCTCTGGACCGACCGGGACCGGTCGATGGAGCTCATCGACCGGGCGGCCAAGGCGGGCAACGACACCCTGATGGTCACTGTCGACACCGCCGTCGCCGGGTCGCGGCTGCGGGATGTACGCAACGGCCTCACCATCCCGCCAGCGCTGACCGCTAAAACCGTCCTGGACGCGTCCTACCGTCCGGCCTGGTGGTTCAACTTCCTGACGCACGAGCCGCTGGCCTTCGCCTCGCTGTCCCGGTACTCCGGCACGGTGGCCGACCTGATCAATTCCATGTTCGACCCCACCCTGACCTACGAGGACCTTGATTGGCTCCGGGATGTCTGGAAGGGCAACTTAGTGGTGAAGGGCATCCAGACGGTCGACGATGCCAAGAAGGCCGTCGACCACGGGGTGGACGGGCTGGTGCTGTCCAACCATGGCGGCCGGCAACTCGACCGCGCCCCGATTCCCCTGCACCTGGTTCCTGACGTTGCTGCGGCGTTGAAGGGCAAGACCACCATCATGCTGGACACCGGGATCATGAGCGGAGGCGACATCGTGGCGGCCCTGGCTCTCGGCGCAGATTTCACCCTGATTGGACGGGCCTACCTGTATGGGCTGATGGCCGGCGGGCGGGCGGGCGTGGACCGGACCATCGAGATTCTCAGCAAGGAGACCGCCCGGACCATGCAACTCCTGGGCGTGAACCGGGTGGAGGACCTGAACCCTGACCACGTCCGGCTGCTCTAGCAGCACGGCCTGATCAGTCTCCCCGTAGTGCGCGGCGGGCCTCGGCCTGCCTGTTTTTCCCCTCTTCCACCAGGGCGTCGCTGTCCCTCGCATTGCCGCTCACCTCGGTGGCCGCACCCTTGATCTCCTCTGCGACGATCTCCAGGACTTCCTTCGGATCGACTTCCGTCCCCTCTTCCGGGAGTTCAGCGATCCGGGCGATGCGGCCGTCGTCGGACACTGACCCACGGCTGGCGTGATCGACGCAGAGACGCGCCACTTCCCGGGCGTGGGCATGCATGACTGAGTGCGCCGCACCCTCCACCTCGAACGCGCTCGACGTCGGGAGCCGGGCGGATAGGGCCTCGATCCACTCCGGCGGGCAGACGTCGTCGTGCTGCCCGCGGATCAGGAGCGTGTCGGCCTGAATCTTGGCCGCCGCATCCTCGATCCGGTAGGTCAACATGTTGGGCAGCACCCGGAAGAACCAGTTGAAGCCGCAGAACAGGTAGGCGGTCACCGCCAGCACTTTCACGCGGAACGGTTCACGCCAACTGGACGTGGCGAAACGCCAGGCCTGGGCCAGCAGGGTCCGGTGCTGGGCGTCGACCACCGGGCTGATCAGGACGATGGTGCTTAGTTCGGGTCGCCGGGAAGCCAGATCAGCGACCACCTGGGTTCCCATCGAGTGGCCGACCACTATCGGATCGGGAGCATCGAGTGAGTCGATGACGTCGCCGAGAAGATCGGCATACTCACTCATCGATAGGCCGCTCCCGTTGTGGGGCACGCCGCCGAAACCCGGCAGATCCAGCGCATACACGGGCCCATACTGCTCCAGATGGGGCGCGAGTTGCTCAAAATTGTGGGAAGACACCCCGATGCCGCAGACCAGGACGAACGGGCGGTCCCCGCGGTTGCCGACAGAGCTAACCCGGGTCCAAAGATTCCCGCTATACACACGATCGACGCGAATTCTTTTCGCTTTATTTCTGGCCACGTTCTATTGTCAACCACAAAACTTGCGGACGCCCGATTTGGGTCTAGTATCAATCTTGAATCCGTCCTTTGAAGCGGATTTCAATCACGCTTGGGGACAACCGAATGGAGCAGGCGGATGCATTATCCGTTGCAGTACCGCCGTGCCCGCGCGCTGGTCTACGCGGTCCTCGTGTTCTGGCTATGGGCCTGGCTGGGTAGCGGCTATTTCATCACCAGCCTGTTCGGGTCGCCCGTTTACGCCCTCCTGGCCCTGTACGCGCTGGCCGTTGCGATCCTTGTCTCCTTCCCGATTTTCCTGCTCGCCGCCACCCGGATGCTGCTTAACCGCCCACGCCGAACCACCGGCGTCGTCACCTCCCTGCGCACCAAACGGACCTCATCTCTGCCACCCTCTCCCCAGTCCGGATCCTGGATTTCAGACAAAGCGTCCTGACCGAGGGAAAACCTGCGGGAATCCTTCGGGTATTTCGGAAAGGCTATGAGAAATTAGGCGGTGCCCGCCAGACACACAAATCTATGCTTTTGAGGTGACCTTTAGAGGTTCGGTACCCATCGGTGCCGAACCTTGTTTTGTGTAGGACCTCCCGGGATCTGCCGCAAAGCGGTCGAGTCTCTCGCCCCGGTTGAGTAAGGGAATAAACATATGCGCGTCTTCACGCGATCCGCGGCGGCCCTCACCGGCCTGATTCTGCTGGCATCGAGTTTTACCACCATGACGGCCGCACCAGCGGTCGCGGCACCGGTCTCCCCGGAAGACAAAGCGATTGTTGAACCGGCCGACGGTACACCGCGCTCCATTCACACGTACGAACCCGGCTACGACTTCGAAACCGGTGGGCACCCAGAGGAAAAGCTCGGCCAGGAAGTACTGGGTGAGGGTGGGGCCCAACCCCAGGACGTTCCGGCCAGCCTTGAACCGATGCAGCGCCAGGGCGCCATCAAGGTGAAGCTGGTGACGGTTCAGCTTGCTGACAACTCCAGCCAGATCTCCATGGCCAACGCCGTGAACGCGGTGAACGTTTCCAGCAGTTACTGGAAGTCGATGTCCAACAACCGGCTCTCGATGTCGGTCACCTCCCAGGTCGCGGGACACAAGACGAAGGCGCGCTCCACCTGGTCCTATAACGAGATCATGAACCAGGTCACCAGCGAGCTGCGCTGGACTTACAGCCCTTACTCGGCCCTCGTGGTCTTCATCCCGTCAGCCCTCCCCGGCGGCATCCTCGGGTACGGCTGGAGCAGCAACGGCACCAGCGGCCGCATCCTGATGCCGCAGATGAGCAACTTCACCACCAACGTGGTGACCCACGAATTTGGGCACGTCCTCGGCCTCATGCACGCTGACGCGCTGCAGTGCGGCAGCGGCGCCTCCGACACCGGCGTCACCAACGGCCGGTTCACTGACCCCACCTGCTATATCCGCGAATACGGCGACACGATGGACCTGATGGGCTCGGCCCAGTGGTTCCAGACCCCGGTCATCAGCGCCAGCTTCTGGGACTACGGAAAGTTCGGCCGCGGGGACGAGATCCGCAACACCGGTGTCGCCTCCGGACGCAAAACCTACACGCTGAGGCCCTGGGCAGGAACAGCCGCCAACCGGGCAATCAAGTTCACCGACCCGAAGAGCCGCGAGGTGTACTACCTCGAACACCGGGCCCCGGTCGGCTACGACAAGGCGCTGGCCGTCAACGGCAATTTCGGGGTCAAGATCACCCAGCTCGGGGGGTCCGCAGCGAACGCCTCGCTCATCCTGATGCCCTCCACCAAACCGTTCGCCGGGTACTACGCGGCCAACCACTCCTGGAAGGCGGGCAGCACCTTCGTCACCGCCGCCGGCACCCGGGTGACCATCAACTCCGTGTCCACCACGGCCGCCACCGTGACCGTTGAGGTGGGTGGGCCCTTCTGGGACATCGGAACGTCGGGCTTCCGCGGCGAGATCGAGTGGCTCTACTCCAAGGGCCTGACCACCGGGTACACCGATGGCACCTACCGCCCCCTGGCGACCATGAACCGCGACGCAATGGCGGCGTTCATCTATCGGCACGCCGGTAGCCCCCGCTACACTCCCCCCACACGCAGCCCGTTCAAGGACGTGCCGACCAACAGCCAGTACTACAAGGAGATCGCCTGGATGGAGTCCGTGGGACTCGCGACCGGATGGGATGACGGCACCTACCGGCCGTTGACCTCCATCAACCGCGACGCCATGGCCGCATTCTTGTACCGGTACACCGCTGACGCCTGCAACCTGGGCGGAGCGGCCGGATTCACTGCCCCCACTACCTCGCCTTTCAGGGATGTGCCCCGCGGCGCTGAGTTCTACAAGGAGATCTCCTGGATGAAGCATTCCGGGGTGTCCACCGGATACGGTGACAAAACCTTCCGCCCCCTGGAAGGCATCACCCGCGAAGCAATGGCCGCATTCGTGTACCGCGTCGACGGTGTGCAGAAGCAGCTGGGCGGCTGCAAGCTCTGACACGTTGAATTGAAGTACTCCGCAAGGGCGGCAGGGTCACCTGCCGCCCTTGTGGGTTTAACGCTTCCAGGCATCCTGGTGGAACAGTGCAGGTCACCGGCCGCCCGGAATACGGCGTGGTAGCGTACCTTCCAGTAAGGTAAATAGGTGGACTTCTCCCTCGACCTATCGGCAGGACGCGTCTATTCCTGCCCGATGACCCCGCAGCCGACGCTGCAGTCATCCGAGCGAACCACCACTTCCGATCTAGCGGCAGTCTCCCGCTATCGGGCAAGCGGCTTGGTTGCCGGCGCCCATGAGAGACGACAGATTTCGGCCGGTCACGGCCACCCTGCGGCAACCCGCAGCTCGCACACCCCATTGAAAACGAGTTAATACAGTGAATAACAAGACCACCCTGAAAACCCCTCCTACCCTCGCGCGGGGCGCGATGCGCATTGTCGCCCTCGGCGGGCTTGGTGAGATCGGTCGGAACATGACCGTGTTCGAGTTCAACGGGAAACTTCTCATTGTCGACTGCGGCGTCCTCTTCCCCGAAGAGGTCCACCCGGGCGTGAACCTGATCCTCCCCGACTTCTCGGCTATCCGGGACCGCCTGCAGGACATCGTCGGCGTCGTGCTGACCCACGGCCACGAGGACCACATTGGCGGTATTCCCTACCTCCTGAAGGAACGGGCCGACATCCCCCTGATCGGTTCCCGCCTGACGCTCGCCTTCATCAAGGCGAAGCTCAAGGAACACCGCATCACTCCGAAGACCATCCAGGTTGAGGAAGGCGCCCGGAAACCGATGGGCCCCTTTGACCTGGAGTTCCTCGCCGTCAACCACTCCATCCCCGATAGCCTCGCCGTCGCAATCCGGACCAGCGCCGGAATGGTGCTGCACACGGGCGACTTCAAGATGGACCAGTTCCCCCTTGACCGCCGTATTACTGACTTGGTGGGGTTCGCCCGGCTGGGTACCGAGGGCGTTGACCTGTTCCTCACCGACTCCACCAACGCCGACGTCCCCGGCTTCACCACCTCGGAGAAGGACCTGTTGCCGGCTATCGATACGGTTTTCCGTACCGCCCCGCGCCGGATCATCGTGTCCAGCTTCGCCAGCCACATCCACCGGATTCAGCAGGTCATCGATACGGCGCACCGCCACCACCGCAAGGTGGCCTTCGTGGGCCGTTCGATGGTCCGCAATATGACCATTGCCCGGGAACTGGGCTATCTGACCATTCCCCGCGGCATCCTCGTGGACTTCAAGAAACTGCAGCAGGCAGACGACCACAAAGTGGTCCTCATCTGCACCGGCTCGCAGGGTGAGCCCCTGGCCGCACTGTCCCGCATGGCAGGTGGCGACCACGCCATCCGCATCGGAGAGGGCGACACGGTTCTGCTGGCCAGCTCACTGATCCCGGGCAACGAGAACGCCATCTACGGTGTCATCAACTCCCTCACCCAGCTGGGCGCCAACGTGGTCCACAAGGGCAACGCGAAGGTGCACGTCTCGGGTCACGCGAGTGCCGGCGAGCTGGCTTACTGCTACAACATCGTCAAGCCACGCAACGTGATGCCGGTGCACGGAGAATGGCGCCACCTTAAGGCCAACGAGGCCATCGCCGTCGCTACCGGCGTCGACCCCAAGAATGTGATCCTGGCCGAAGACGGCACCACCATTGACCTGATCAACGGCAAGGCAACCATATCGGGCAAGATCGCTGCCGGGCTGGTCTTCGTCGACGGCGACAGCGTGGGCCACACCACCGAGGACACCCTTGAGGAACGGCGCCAGCTCGCCGAGGAGGGCGCGATCACTGTGCTCGCCATCATCGATGCGAAGACCGGCGAAATGGCCGAGCCACTCGAGTTCTTCACGAAGGGCTTCGAGTGCACCCAGGAGGACCTGGACAAGGCGTCGGACGCGATCGAGAAGTCGCTGGCCAACCCGGGCGGTCGCCGCGGCGGCGGCAACAACGATCCCGAAGAGGTCATCGAGCGGGCTACCGCGTCCTGGATGCGCCGGTTCTACAACCGGACGCCAGTGGTAACAGCGATCGTCGTCGACGCCTAAGTAGCGCCTACTTCGGCATAACCGAGACCCATCAGCTTCAATCCGTTTCAGGATGGAGGCTGGTGGGTTTTTCGCTGTCCCCCGGTGCGGTCTATCGCTCAGCCGCAGAACCCTGGGTCTCGGCGAGGGAGCGTTCCAGCAGTTCGCGGAGCGCGCTGCGGTCCACCCCGGTCAATCGTGTGAGATAGAGGCACGCCTTGCTCGCACGGTACTTCCCGACGCGGGCCAAGAGATCAGGCCAACGCACCGAGAAATCACTGACGAGGTAAATCGTGTGCTTGGTAGGACCAGGCGCGAAGGCCAGCAGAGGAGCCCGGCCACCGTGCCCGCTCTCGTAGCGGTACTCGTGCTCTCCGAACCCGATGATCCGCCCGGCCCAGACGACCGGTTGCTCGCCGCTGATCTCCCCCATGATGGTGAGCAGTTCATCAGCCTCGGCACAACAGGGGCCAGTGGCACGGTCGAGTACCTCCGCGACTGGCTGGTCGGACGGTGACATTACGGGAGGTTTCGCTGCCATGGGTCTCCTCTGGATCTGGCCGGATAACCCAGCGTACTCGTAGAGCAGTCACCAACCCCATCAAACGGCAAGCCGACAAGTGCCCCAGACAACTCGACCAACACGGATGTGACGAGATCTCGATGCGGCCCCTGGTTCTGGTCCACCTGTCCACGGACGACCCCTGACGAAGAAAGCGTTTTCTGAGTAAATGAAACGATACAACTACGCAGACCGGCTCAATGAGGAGATCGCCATGAAGAAGCCAACCCGCCGCAATCTGACTATTGTCAGCGCAGCCGCAGCCCTGATGCTGGGCATCTCAGCCTGCGGCGGTAGCTCCGGGGACGAGGAAGGTGGCGACGTCGAGCTCAGGTTTTCCTGGTGGGGAAGCACCGAACGCGCGGAAATCACGCAACAGGCAATTGATCTCTTCGAAGAGCAAAACCCCGGAATCACCGTCCGTCCCGAGTACACGGACTTCGATGCGTACTTCGACAGGCTGGCCACAACCGTCGCTGGAAGGGATGCGCCGGACGTCATCACCCTGGGAGGGGCCTATCCGCGGGAATACGGGGATAGGGGCGCGCTTCTCGACCTCGATGAAGTCTCAGAAACCCTGATCTCAGCAACCTTCCTGACTCGGCACTCGGTAGCGGAGAGTTCAGCGGAACGCAGTATGGCGTCCCCACCGGAGTCAACACCTACGCCATCCTGGCGAACCCTCGAGTGTTCGAAGAAGCGGGCGTCGAGATGCCCGACGACGAAACCTGGAGCTGGGAGGACTACGTTGACCTCGCGGAAGCCATCGGAGAAAACAGCGAGGAAGGCGTCTACGGTACCGCCGATCCGACTGCCGCCGACACACTGGACCTGCACTCGCGCCAATTGGGTGAGTCCCTCTATACCGAAGAGGGAGGGTTGAACATCAGCACTGACACGTTGGAATCGTGGTGGGAGATGACCACCAGCCTCAGCGAGTCCGGCGCTGCTCCCGAAGCGTCGATCACCACCGAACTGGCAGGCCAGGCCGCGCCTGAACAGAGTCTGATGGGTCGGGGCCTGGCAGGTATGCAGTTCGCCTGGAGCAACCAGTATGCCGCGTATCAGACTGCCGCCGGTGAGCCCCTGGAACTCCTGCGCGCACCCGGGGAATCCCAGCAGGAGCCGGGAATGTGGCTGCAGGCTTCGCAGATTTACTCCATCAGCGCGCAGTCTGAGCACCCAGTTGAGGCGGCAAAACTGGTGGACTTCCTCGTCAACGATCCGAGCGCATCAGAAATCGTCAAAACGGACCGCGGAGTTCCTGCCAACCCCGATGTCTTGGAAGCAATTCAGCCTGAACTCAGCGAAACCCAGCAAGTCGAGACCCAGTTCGTGGGCCGGATGGGTGAGCTGGCCGGGGATCCCCTGGTGGTCGGCCCGCTCGGCTCCACTGAGACTCCCCTCACCTTGGACCGGTTGAATTCAGAGGTGCTGTTTGACAGGCTCACTCCCGCCGAAGCGGCCAGCCAGTTTGTCGAGCAGGTAAACGCCGCGATCGGCCAGTAGGAGCACATCGCCCCGGTGCCCCGTCAAAGCGACGGGGCGCCACCTTGAAAGGAACCATGCTGCAGCTGCAGGAAATTCAGATCCGCGACCCGTACATACTGCCCGTCCCCGAGGAAGGCAAGTACTACCTCTTTGGCAGCACAGACACCAATATCTGGTCTGGGCCGGGAACCGGATTCGACTGCTACACAAGCAACGACCTCGAGTCCTGGGAAGGTTCTTTGCCAGCTTTCCGTCCTTCCAATGGGTTTTGGGGCACTACAGAATTTTGGGCACCCGAAGTCCACGAGCATGACGGCAGGTATTTCATGTTTGCAACCTTCCACGGCGAAGGCACATTTCGAGGAACACAGATCCTTGCAGCGGACAAGCCGGAGGGCCCCTATGAACCCTGGTCGGAGGGACCAGTGACTCCTTCCAACTGGCAGTGCCTCGACGGAACGCTCCACATTGACGGCGAGGGTTCCGCGTGGGTCGTGTTCTGTCAGGAGTGGACGCAAATCCACGACGGCGCAATCTATGCCAGGAAGCTGACACCGGATCTGCGTTCAGCGGCTGGCCGCCCCATCTTTCTCTTCAACGCCTCGGAGGCGCCCTGGGCGAGGCAACTGAAGCGGAACGAACCGTTGAAGTTCCCGGTATTTGTCACCGACGGCCCGTTCCTGCATCGCACCGGGGCCGGAACACTCCTGATGCTGTGGTCAAGCATCGGCACGAACGGCTACGCGATGGGAATAGCCCGCTCTGAATCGGGAACCGTCTTGGGTCCGTGGACGCAGGACGAGGATCCTATCTGGGGGCATGATGGCGGACACGGGATGATCTTTCGGTCATTCGATGGCCACCTGTACCTTGCGCTTCACCAGCCAAACCACACTCCGGATGAACGCGCCGTCCTTCGCCCGCTCGCCGTGAACGGCGATGCCCTCTCCTTGGAGGCTGCATCATGATCGACCGTCAGGAACTGGTCCGCCGCCACAACGTGGTGCAGACGTCCGTGGACCCCCGGAGTCCCGTGTCGGTGGGAAACGGTGAATTTGCGTTCACCGTGGACCTCACCGGGCTACAAAGCTTTCCGGATGAGTACCCAGTTGGAGCGCGCTCCGCCCTCCCCAGCGGCACCCTGTTGGGTACACAGGCTCAGTGGGGTTGGCACGCCACCCCCACACCCGAAGAGCACAGTCTGCTGGATTCGGCCGTTACCTACGAATCACCTCGCGGGCCAGTGCCGTACATCGACATGAGCGGGTCGATCTCTGGCGACACCGAGAACAGCGTTCCGGAGCGCGAGCTGTGGTTGCGTTCCAACCCGCACCGACTGGATCTCGGGCGATTGGGCTTCGCGGTTGCGGACTCCGCGGGCGTTAGTGCCCTGCGCAGCACTGACATTTCGAATCCGACGCAGACCCTCGATCTCTGGACCGGCGTCGTCACCAGCACCTTCACTCTTGGTGCTGACGCCGTTCAGGTAACCACGTCCTGCCATCCACACCGCGACCAGCTGGGGATCCAGGTGGCCTCGGCAGCGCTAGCCAAGGGTCTTGGGCTCTCACTGTCGTTCCCTTACGGCTCGGAGGCATGGCACAACGCCGCAGACTGGAACTCGCCACAGGCACATCGCACCACTGTGGAACAGAACGACGACGGCTGGCGGGTTCGCCGATCGCTCGATGGGTCCGCGTACGAGGTGCAGATTACGGGTGCGCAGCTTGAGATCGAACAGCTCGGACCCCATGAACTGTGGCTGACCACCAAGGACGCGGCTATGGACGTGACCGTCCACTTCCTCAGCACCGGAGCAGGCGAGTGCACAACACGCGGCATCACGGAGCCGGACGCACAGAAAGATGACCTTGGAACAAGCACTGCTGCCGACGTCGTCCTTGCCTCCGCTGACCACTGGCCGCGGTTCTGGAAATCCGGAGGCGCCGTTCAGCTCAACCGCACCCGCGACCGGCGGGCCCACGAGCTTGAGCGCCGCATCGTCCTGTCCCAGTACCTGACTGCCGTCAACTGCGCCGGTTCCATGCCATCGCAGGAAACGGGACTGGTGTGTAACTCGTGGCGTGGCAAGTTCCATTTGGAGATGCACTGGTGGCACAGCGCGCATTTTGCGCTGTGGGGGCGCCCGGAACTGCTGCTGCGGAGTCTTCGCTGGTACCACGGGATTCTCGAAGATGCTCGCGGGACCGCAAAGTGGCAGGGGTACGACGGCGCCCGCTGGCCAAAACAGGTCGGTCCCGACGGGCGGGAAACGCCAAGCACTATCGGGACGTTCCTGATCTGGCAGCAGCCGCATCCCATTTACCTTGCTGAACTGATTTACCGAGCCGCCCCGTCGCGCGAAATCCTTGAAGAATTCTCAGACATCATCTACGAAACGGCTCAATTCATGGTGAGCTTTGCGCATCGAACGGATAAAGGCTTTGAGCTCGGTCCGCCCCTTGTGCCCGCGCAGGAAAGCTACGGCTCAACGCGCAGCCGAACGTCGAATCCCACGTTTGAACTCGCATACTGGCAGTGGGCACTTCGGACCGCCTCCGCCTGGCGCGAGCGCCTGGGCCTCGACCCGATGCCGGAATGGGATGAGGTCGCCACCGGCATGGTCGCACCGCATGTGGCGGACGGCGTGTACAGCGCGATCGATGTTGAGCCGTTCACCCTCCGGTCGGACCATCCCTCGATACTGTGCGCACTCGGATTTGTCCCTCAGACGGATCTAATCAACCCAGAGATCATGCGCGCCACTCTGTCCGATGTTCTGGCAGATTGGGACTGGGACAGCACATGGGGCTGGGATTACCCGGTTCTCGCAATGACTGCGGCCCGGCTGGGCCTCCCAGAGACCGCTGTGGAATCCCTTTTGCTCGAAGCCGGCAAGAACACGTTTCTTCCCAACGGCCACAATCGTCAGACAGACTCGCTTCCACTGTATCTTCCGGGCAACGGGGGCCTGTTGGCTGCCGTTGCTCTGATGGCCGGAGGATGGGATGACGGGCCGGTTGGACCCGCGCCCGGATTCCCATCCGACTGGTCAGTGCAGGTGGAAGGACTTGTTCGCTCGGCGTGAGCTGCGGAGCGGTCTTCACCGGTGCCACCAAAGAAACCGGTTCAATGAGTCATGCGCTCCTTGAATGAAGCCCAGATCCGCGGGACAAGTGGAGCTTAGGGGAATCGAACCCCTGACCTTTTCTCAGGGGACGGCCCATTTCGACGCCTGCCAAAACCTCGCAGTGTGCCAAAAATCCGCGGAATCTAGACGATTTTGTCGATTTGCAAAAACCATGACATGTCACCGTATTTCATCGTTTCCGTGTGGTAAACGTGTGGTGAACACCGCCCCCGTCGATGATCCCTACACACGGCCGCGGGCGAGACCAACATCCCAGTCTGCCTCCTGAGAGGCCTTGACCCTCAAGATTCTTTCTACTAATCCCAACCGTGATCTGTCTAGACCTATCAAACTCTTCGTCCGCTCATGACCAGCGGAGAGTCACCGAGGCCGCTTCGTGACTGGAATGGCCTGGCCGGCTACGTCGGTTCCGTTTCGGCTTGTCAGGGTACTGTCCGCCCTTCTCTTGGCAAGTCTCCACTGGGAGCTTTCGCGGCATATCCTCACTCGCAAGCTCCCTCCGGTATTCCACGGTCCCCCAGCTCCAACTTGCCAATTCACTTAGCGTCCAAGTGAATTGGCCCTGCCGAAAGGAACGGCAAAGATGGCAAACGAACGCCAGCAAACAGGTTGACCTCCTCCCCACTTCGGCGCCGGCAGCGGCCCATGGCAACCGGCACACTACGCAGATCCACGGATGAATCACCGCTGCCGCTGAGAGTGAAGCCGTGGGAATTTTGCGCCAGCACAGCTCACCAATGAGTGCTGACGGGCTATTGAACATCCTGAACTACACCACCTAGACGCGGGACGCGGGCTCGCTGGTGTAGTTCAGGTGCAGGGAACGAACTCAAGTCGTTAGGGGAAGTGTTGCGGTGAGGGGTCGATGCTCCTATGGATCGTCAAGTGGCTTTGATGGGTGCCTTCGTCGCGTGGGTGGGTTGTAGGGCGGCGTAGATTTCGCGGGCGACATAGCGTTTGAGACAGCGGATGATTTCGGGTTTGGAGAGGCCTTGCTGGGTGCGCCGGCCAGCCTAGGCGCGGGTGCGTGCGTCGTAGCGTAGGCGGCCGAGAACGACGATGTAGAGGGCGTTGTTAGCTGCGCGGTCGCCGCAGCGGTTGAGTCGATGACGGTGGGTTCGACCGCTGCTGGCAGGAATAAGAGCGGCTCCGCAAAGGGTATGGAGCGATTGGAGCGGAACACCATTCACAGGTGCTGCCTTGGAAAGAGTCATGATCTTCGAAGCGCTTCCGAGAACCTAACCGCCCGAACTTCACCACCTTGGACTACCACCGACGAACTTGTCCCGTAGACCGATGCGGTATCGCCCGATAGGCGCGAATGGCCGCGGTGGCCTCCCTGTCCGTAGGTTGAGGGCTACACCCGGTTCAGCGGCGGCCGAAATACATGCCGAATCCGAGCCTCCAACGCGGCAGCGTCACGCTCAGTACGCGCTCGGAGCCAGGAAACATCACAGCCCAGCAACCAACTCCGAATCGCTGTCGCCTGACCAGTCGTCACCTTCTGCCGGGTCGGATTGCCCGTGACATTGGGCGGGATCTGAAACAGCAGCTCACATACATTCCGGCGCAACGAAGATCCCGCAAGGCTCACACCTCCGCCAAGGTGTGCCGAAAGCCGCTTCTGCAGACTCGTCGCCGTACCGACATACTGCGGAACCCCACCACGCGACCACAGGTAAACCCCCGGCTCATTCGGCAGATCCGCGCGGGTCAAACCACTTGCAGCACGTCTCGGCACCGCAAGGAGCCGACTCCAATCCTTACCCGCAGGCTCAGCGGAGTCGAGCGTCATCGACGAAGTCGCCCTATCAATGGAATCGAGGATGACGTCCATCTCGAAGTCATCCTCGGCACCGTAGATGTTCAAATCGCTTTGGTCATAGCTATTGGTCACGACACAACAGTATCGCCAACTAAATAGCAGATACGAGCGGGAGAGTCAGGCTGACCCTTCCTGCGCAGCGGGCCCGATAGACGGTCCCCCACCGCGACTTATCCGCCCTTCGAAATCCCACATGGAAACTGGTCACGCTGATTCGCGTGTACCCCGCCCGAGAAATTGTCTCGCTTAGATAGCCCTGTCGGTGACGGTCGAAAATTGAGCCGTTGTGACGGTTGAAAACTGAGCCACCTGTTCCGAACGATTGGATGGGTGATTACT
>NZ_JABFOM010000011.1:0-92827 GCF_013116715.1 Arthrobacter sp. 147(2020) | reverse complement strand
GCGAGCAGTGCACACGACTTCTGACATTCCGTGCAGACGTCTTCTGAAACTGACATGAGACACACATGCTGCCTGACTAGGCGATTCGCATATACCCCGCCCGAGAAAATGCCCGGTGAGGGTAGCCCAAATGCAACAGCGAAATCGGTTCGATCGCAGGCCATTCTGAGCTACCGGGTCTAACCGAAACGGACCATCGCATAAAGTCGGAGTTCCTTCGAAGTCACTTTCGCAGTGGCGACCGAAGAGATCGCAGGACCAGCTTCGCCTGGTCCCGGACCCGATTGCCGTTGTAGATGATGAAGTCCTTCCCAGCATGGACCCCTGGTTTACCGACACAGGCCACCGTCCTTTGGTGCAGAGCCTCAAGCTGCTGAACGGTCACAGGGAGAGGCCGTTCGTGGGGGTGCTGCCGGGCACCCAAAGGAAAGTCCCGTCCTGCATCCATTGTCAGTTCGACGTGACCGCCGAGGAGATGACTCACGGGATGGGTGTCCGAGAATTCCACCAGCGTTCCAATCGTGGCAAGAAACGCGTCCATGTCACGGACGTAGAGCCGCCCCGGATAGATGGTGTCACCAGTGAAAAGACTTGCGGTCCACTGGTCATAGAACGTGATCGACGCTTCCTGGTGACCAGGGGAAGGGATCAGCACCAGCTCCCGACCGCCCAGATTCACCGATGCTGTCTGTGAGGGCCACTTGGTGAACCCGAAATGCTCAATGACGTCATTCAGGTCACTCCCCACGACTGTCGTGTCCGGCCGATCCAGAAACTCCTTGTCGCCGGCGGTGTGATCGCCATGCCCATGGGAATGCGCAACGATCAGCCCGTATGCCTCACGCGGATGCTCCGTTAGCCATTCAGCGATCAGCCGCTCGACGACGGCGCGCAGGGGCCACTTCAGGGGGTCCCGCGTCGCACCCGTATCGATGAGGAATGCGGTGGAGTTGCCAAACAGCACATAGACAAACGGCCCTTCGGGGCTGGTGCGAAGGCTCTGCCGGATGATGTAGGTGTGTTGCTCCAACCGGTGAACCTGATAGCTCGGTTCATCGACGTCTGTTCCGTCGATCCAGCGGACGTTGGCGTCCACCGTGGTGGGAGCCGCAGTGACAAAATCTATTTCGTCGTTTGTCATGGCAGCACCCTAATCCATGAGGAAGCTGGCGGGTTAGCTTTGGCAGGCTGACCGTAATCAACGAGCAGTTCTACGGCTGTGGATCGATTCGCTGCCCGAACCGCGGCGGCTCGATCATCGGATCGTCTGGCGAGGGGCCGTTGACTGACTCTTCCCGCCGCAAACGTTGGGTCAGCTGGTCGCGTGAGGTCCCACCCGGAACCGGCGCCCAGGGGTCTGGGTCGGCGTCGTCGTCGTCGTCGTGCGAGGGAAGGAGAATAGTGAAGAGGAAGGCGACCGCGAAGGCCACCAGTCCCGCGCGCAACCCGACGTCGCTGCGCAGGACGTTGTCTGTCCCACCCGAAGTCACCACTGCTGCGACGATTCCAACGAAAAGGCCAACACCGGCACCGAGGGCCAGACCGCGTCCGACCCGGAGAAGAAGCCGACGAAAAATGTCGTGATGCTCAAATCTCATAGCCCACTTCTCCGGTATCGGGACGCCGTCAGATGGACGTGTGGGACCTAGGCGGTCTCGTCCGCCACCCGGATGAGGACCTTGCCGGTGACACCGCTTTCGACGGCGTCGTGCGCGGCTGCAGTCTCCTCCAGGGGGAACCAGTGCAGCGGAAGTCCGGCGGACTCCCCCACGGGCAAAGCCCCGTCGCGCAGGGCTGCAGTGATGTCCTCGGCGGCGGCGAGCAGCGGCTCGGTCCCTACCGTGTAGAGGAGCAGCCCCTGCCAGCGGACGTTCTTCGCAAAACTCGCGATGATCGGTGCCGTGAAATCGTCACCATTATTGTTCGCGTAGTAGGCAATGCTGCCATGGTTGGCCAGCACCTCAACGTCGAGCGCAGCGTTCTGGGCGGGAGCCACCTCGACCACCTGGTGGACGCCGTCGGGAGCGATCTCACGGATCCGGTCAGCCAGGGCCTCAGCGGGATACTGGACCACATGGTGTGCACCCGCAGCGCGGGCCAGTTCGGCCTTCGCCTCGCTGCTCACGGTCGCGATCACTGTGGCGCCAGCCCAGACGGCAAGCTGGATCGCTGCATGTCCGACGGCCCCCGCTCCACCCTGCACGAGAACCACCCGACCGGTCAGCGCTTCGGGCGCAAGACGTGCTGGCCCCTGCTCGTGGACGGTGAGCGCACGGTGCGCCGTCATCGCGGGGACGCCAAGGCTGGCGGCCACGTCAAAGTCGATACCCTCAGGCAGTGCCACCACCCGGTCCGCGGGAAGGACAGCGAACTTCTGCGCCGTTCCGGTGGGACGACCATGCGCAGCCAGGTACACCCAGACCCTGTCGCCGACCGCCAGGCCGGTAACGCCGTCGCCGAGCGATTCGATGACGCCAGCACCGTCCTGGTTGGGGACTACCTCGTCAAAGGCGAGGTCCCCCTCGGAGCGGGCCTTCCAATCGGTGGGATTGACGCCGGAAGCGGCGATGCGGACCAGGACTTCGCCGCGGCCGGGGGCAGCTGCTTCGCGCTCGACGAGGGACAGGACTGAAGATGCTCCGGTGACGGAGTAGACGATTGCTTTCATATTCAGGCCAACCGGCTCTGTCATCGGCCTATTCCCTGCGGACCGTGCGCCCGGTCCTGGGACCCACCGTTTGGGACGTGGTGCTAGGCGCGGCGTTTGCCCCAGGCCAGATCGATCAGGGTTGAAATGAACACAACCAGCGCCGCGGCTGCTGGCCAGATGGCGGCGGCACCCAGGGAATGCAGGACAAAGTCAGGTTCAGCACCGAACATCATGCCCAGCCATTGGCCGACGACGACGGCGAGCACCGACCCCACCAGCGATCCACCCACCCCCGCACCAATCCGCTGCCACGCCCCAGGTAGATCCATCCGCTGCACCAGGAGCCAGCCCACCACGATCCCAACGACCAGCTGGAGTCCGGCCAGGGTCAGGTCCCCCACCAGGGGCGCCTCCTCGGGGGCAGGGTCACCATAGAGGCCGCCCCCGGGTGCAGCAAACCACCACACCACGCCCATCAGCAGGCCCAGGCCAGCCATGGCGCTGGCCCACCAGACCAGAGACGTCGGCGGAACACCGGTGTCCTTGGTGGCCACTGAGTAAACGGGGGGTGGGTAGCTGCCGGGTTGCTCGGCGTCGGGACTGGTGGGGCGCATGACTTATACATTAACAAAGTTATGCGGCACCAGTACCTCACCTAGGGTGGGGTGCGTGACTCAACAAGCCCCCGCCGACCAGCCAATCCCCGACCCGGCAGCAGCCTTCCGTGACGCTTTCCGCCGCCATCCGGCGGGAGTCACGATCATCACCGCTGTCTATGAGGGTAAACCGTTCGGGTTCACCGCTACCTCGGTATCTTCCCTCTCCGCCGACCCGCCACGGTTCAGTTTCAACATGGCCCGCACCTCCTCGTCCTGGCCCGCCATCGCCAATACGAACTACATCGGTGTGCACATGCTGGGGCTCGCCAACCGCGAACTCGCGGATCGGTTTGCGCGCAGCCGCAACCGTTTCGACGGCGACCATTGGAAGCCCGGACCGCACGGCGTGCCCGTGCTGGAGAACGTGGCGGCGCACCTGATCGGCCGGATCAGCATGCGGCTGTCCTTCGAGAACAACGCGGTGGTGGTCGCCGAAGTGGCCTCCGGTGAAGTGGGCGCCCCCGGTGTCCCCCTGCTCTACCACGGCGGAGCGTACGGGCAGCCGACAGCTCTCGACTACGAAATCTAGCGCGGCCCGCCTACACGTCCAGGCAGGCGGGCCCCAGCAGCACCTTCAGGTCGCCGAACAGTGACGACGTCGGATTGACCCTCAGCTCGACGCCGAGCCGCATCACCTCAACCTTGCGGTTGCTGTTCAGGCGGATCTGCACCTCGCTGGTACCCGGGTGGGTCCGCAGCACGTCACGCAGGGCGACGACGGCGGTTTCGGTGGCCTTATGGTGCGCCATCGAAATAACCACCGGGCCTGAATGGCCCTCGCTGAGGTCCGGAACACTGAGCTCCTGCGCGTTAAGGGTGACGGCGCCGTCGTCGCGCCGTTGCAGCCGGCCGCGTACGACCACGATCAGGTCCTCGGCGAGGACACCGGCGATCGGCCCATACACCTGCCCAAAGAACATCACTTCCATTGACCCTGCGAGGTCCTCGATCTCGGCGCGCGCGTAGGCGTTGCCGCTGTTCTTCGCGATCCGCCGCTGCAGGGAGGTGATCATGCCGGCGATGGTGACCATCGCGCCGTCGGCGGGGCCCTCATCGCTGATGATCGAGGTGATCGACGAGTCCGCATGCTGGCTCAGGATGCCGTCGAGGCCCTGCAGCGGGTGGTCGGACACGTAGAGCCCGAGCATGTCGCGTTCGAAGGAGAGCTTGTCCTTCTTTTCCCACTCCGGCAGGTCCGGCACCTCGACCGAGAGACCACCGACGGACCCGGGTTCGTCGAACGCGCTGAACAGGTCGAACTGGTTCGCTGCCTCGTTGCGCTTGAGGACAATCACCGAGTCCACGGCTTCCTCATGGATCATGGCGAGGGCACGGCGCGGGTGCTTGAGCGAGTCGAACGACCCGGCCTTGATCAGGGATTCGATGGTCCGCTTGTTGCAGACCACCGCCGGAACCTTCTGCAGGAAGTCGCTGAAGGAAGTGAAGGCACCCTTCTCGGTACGTGCACCCACCATGGCGCCCACCACGTTGGCCCCAACGTTGCGGATGGCGCCCATCCCGAAGCGGATGTCGGTGCCGACCGGGGTGAAGTTCACGCTCGACTCGTTGACGTCCGGTGGCAGGACGGTGATGCCCATCCGGCGGCACTCGTTGAGGTAGATCGCCAGCTTGTCCTTATCATCGCCCACGCTGGTGAGCAGGGCGGCCATGTACTCGGCGGGGTGGTGAGCCTTGAGGTAGGCGGTCCAGTAGGACACCAGCCCATAGGCGGCGGAGTGGGCCTTGTTGAACGCGTAGTCCGAGAAGGGCAACAGGATGTCCCACAGCGTCTTGATCGCCGCTTCGGAGTATCCGTTGTCCTTCATGCCGTTGGCGAAGCCCTCGTACTGCTTGTCCAGTTCCGACTTCTTCTTCTTACCCATGGCACGGCGAAGGATGTCGGCACGGCCCAGCGAATAGCCGGCGACCTTCTGGGCGATAGCCATCACCTGCTCCTGGTACACGATCAGGCCGTAGGTGGTTCCCAGGATCTCGGCCAGCGGCTCCTCCAGCTCCGGGTGGATCGGAGTGACCTCCTGCGCGCCGGTCTTCCGCAGCGCGTAGTTGGTGTGCGAGTTCGCGCCCATGGGTCCCGGCCGGTACAGCGCGATGACGGCTGAGATGTCTTCGAAGTTGTCGGGGCGCATCAGCTTCAGCAGGGCACGCATCGGCCCGCCGTCGAGCTGGAACACACCCAGGGTGTCGCCGCGGGCCAGCAACTCGTAGGAGCCCTGGTCCTCAAGGTCCAGGTCCTCCAGGACCAGATCGATGTCCTTGTTGAGCTTGATGTTCTCCACCGCGTCGGTGATGATCGTCAGGTTCCTCAGGCCAAGGAAGTCCATCTTGATCAGCCCGAGGTTCTCACAGGTCGGGTAATCGAACTGCGTGATGATCTGACCGTCCTGGTCACGGCGCATCAGCGGAATGATATCGATCAGCGGGTCCGAGGACATGATGACGCCGGCCGCGTGGACCCCCCACTGGCGTTTCAGGCCCTCCAGGCCCAGCGCGGTTTCGAAGACCTTCGCCGAGTCGGCGTCGGACTTCAGCAGTTCACGCAGCTCCTCGGCTTCGGAGTAGCGCTTCGAGTTCTTGTCGTGCACGTCGGTCAGGGCCAGGCCTTTACCCATGACGTCCGGCGGCATGGCCTTGGTGAGCCGCTCCCCCATCGAGAACGGGTACCCCATTACCCGGGAGGAGTCTTTCATGGCCTGCTTGGCCTTGATGGTGCCGTAGGTGACGATCATGGCCACCCGCTCGTCGCCGTACTTCTCGGTGACGTACCGGATCACCTCGGACCGGCGCCGATCATCGAAGTCGACGTCGAAGTCGGGCATTGACACACGCTCGGGGTTGAGGAACCGTTCGAAGATCAGCCCGTGCTGCAGCGGATCGAGGTCGGTGATGCGCATCGCGTAGGCGACCATCGACCCGGCACCGGAGCCACGGCCGGGGCCCACCCGGATGCCGTTGTCCTTGGCCCAGTTGATGAAGTCGGCAACCACCAGGAAGTAGCTGGGGAAGCCCATCTGGGTGATGACGCCGGTCTCGTACTCGGCCTGCTTGCGGACGGCGTCGGGGATGCCGGCCGGGTAGCGGTACTGCAGCCCGGTCTCGACCTCCTTGACGAACCAGGACTGCTCGCTCTCCCCCTCGGGGACGGGGAAGCCGGGCATGTAGTTGGCTTTGGTGTTGAATTCGACGTCGCACCGCTCGGCAATGAGCAGGGTGTTGTCGCAGGCCTCGGGGTGGTCCCTGAAGATGGAGCGCATCTCGGCGGGCGACTTGAGGTAGAACTCGTCGGCGTCGAACTTGAACCGCTTGGGGTCGGCCATCGTGGACCCGGACTGGACGCAGAGCAGCGCGGCGTGGGCTTTCGCATCCTCGGCGTGGGTGTAGTGCAGATCGTTGGTGGCCACCATCGGCAGCCCGAGTTCCTTGGCCAGCTTGATCAGGTCCGACTGGACGGCGCGCTCGATGTCCAGCCCGTGGTCCATCAGCTCGCAAAAGAAGTTGTCCGCACCGAAGATGTCACGGAAGTCGGACGCCGCCTGCATCGCTTCGCGGTACAGGCCAAGCCGGAGCTTGGTCTGCACCTCTCCCGAGGGGCAGCCGGTGGTGGCGATGAGGCCCTTGCCGTACGTCTGCAGCAGGTCCCGGTCCATCCGCGGCTTGTACAGGTAGCCTTCCAGGGACGCGAGGGAGGACATCCGGAAGAGGTTGTGCATTCCCTCGGTGGTTTCAGCCCACATGGTCATGTGCGTGTAGGCGCCGGCACCCGAGACGTCGTCGCGGCCGCCACCGCCCCACTTCACCCGGGTCTTGTCCGCACGGGCGGTGCCGGGCGTCAGGTAGGCCTCAACACCGATGATCGGCTTGATTCCGGCCGACCGGGCTTTGTCCCAGAAGTCGAAGGCGCCGAAGACGAACCCGTGGTCGGTGGTGGCGAGGGCTTTCATGCCCAGTTCCTCGGTGTGAGAGAACAGGTCAGTCAGCCGGGCGGCACCGTCGAGCATGGAGTATTCGGTGTGATTGTGCAGGTGGACGAAGGAATCGTCACGGGTCGGCTTGGCTGGGGAAGCTTGGGGAGATGCTGTTGAAACCACCCTCCCATTCTAGGCCAGTCCATCTCCCCGCCCGACGGACATGCCGGGTGCGGCAGGAGACGGATCAGCTCACACGTCGCCCGCGGCGAGGGCGTCCAGCGCGTACCGGAGATCATCCGGATAGGGGCTGGTGGCGCTGACCGTCTCCCCCGACACTGGGTGCTCGAACGAGAGCTTCTGGGCGTGGAGCCACTGCCGGGTCAACCCCAGGTGGGCGGCCAGGCTGGGATCGGCGCCGTAGGTCAGGTCCCCAACACAGGGGTGGCGCAGGGCAGAGAAGTGCACCCGGATCTGGTGGGTGCGCCCGGTTTCCAGGTTCACTTCCAGAAGGCTTGCCTTCCCGAACGCCTCCAGCACCGTGTAGTGGGTCCGGGACGGTCGTCCGTCCTCCAGCACGGCGAAGCGCCAGTCGTGGGCCGGGTGCCTGCCGATGGGAGCGTCGATGGTTCCCTCCAGCGGGTCCGGGAGTCCCTGGACCAGGGCGTGATACACCTTTTCCACTGTGCGTTCCTTGAAGGCGCGCTTCAGGACTGTGTAGGCGTGCTCGGTTTTGGCGACCACCATGGCTCCGGAGGTGCCGACGTCCAGGCGGTGGACAATTCCGGCGCGTTCGGTGGCGCCCGACGTCGAAATCCGATAACCGGCTGCCGCGAGGGCGCCGACGACCGTCGGTCCCACCCAACCGGGCGAGGGATGTGCGGCAACCCCGACGGGTTTGTCGATGACCACCAGGTCGTCGTCGTCGTACAGGATGCCCATGCCGTCAACGGTCTCGACGACGACGGCGAGGGGGTCAACGGTGGCAGGGACCCTGATCTGCAGGACCGCCCCGGCGGCCGGCCGATCGGACTTGCCGATCGCCTTACCGTCGCTGGTCACGAAACCGGCCACGCACCAGGCGGCGGCGGCGGACCGGGAGACCCCCGCGACTGCTGCGAGGACCGCGTCGGCGCGGGCGCCACCAAGCTCGGCCGGGACCCGCTCGTCCCGTTCAACGGCGTTCATTTGGTGTCTTCCGGGCCGTCGACGGCCGGTTCGTCGGTGCTGCGTTGACCGTCCAGGCCGATGCCCCGGAGGGTGAGGAGGCAGATGAGGCAGACACCGGTGACGACGGCGGAGTCGGCAATGTTGAAGATGGCGAAGTTGGGGAATGCGATGAAGTCGACCACGTGGCCCTGCCCGAAGGAGGGTTCCCGCAGCAGCCGGTCGGTCAGGTTGCCCACGGCCCCACCGAGTACCAGGCCCAGCGCGACAGCCCATGACCAGGACGCCACCTTGCGGACCTGGGTGATGATGGCGATGGCCACCGCGGCCATGATGATGGTGAACACCCAGGTGTAGTCGGTGCCGATGGAGAACGCCGCCCCCGGATTGCGAATGAAGTGCCAGTTCAGGATGGGCGGGAACACCGGCGTGATCTGGCCCTCGGTCATGGTGGAGACCACCCAGATCTTGGTCAGCTGGTCCGCGATATAGATGACTGCGAAACAGGCGATGAAGAGCAGCGCGTATTTAGCTCCAGTGCGCCGCCGGTGGCTGGCGCCTGTCGTCGGAGCGTGGTCGGCCGGTGAAGGTTCGTCGGAGCCGGTGGGGGTGCCGCGCTCGGGTGTCTGGTCTGTCATGGCGCTTTCGTGTGTGGCGCTGGCCGCGCCTAGCGGGAGGGGTGCATCGGTGCTGGTAACCAGCCTACGGCAGAGGCCGGCCGCCGGGGATCCCGGTGGCCGGCCTCATGGAGTGCCTGTAGCTGTGCTGCGCCGCCAAGACGGCGCAGGGACTTGACCTAGGAGGTGGTGGCCTCGGAGGCAACCGATCCGCGGGAATCCAGGTCGCGGAGCTGGCCCTCGATGTACGCCTTGAGGCGCGAGCGGTAGTCGCGTTCGAAGGTCCGGAGCTGCTCGACCTTGCCCTCGAGGACAGCCTTCTGCTGCTCGAGCGCACCAAGGGTCTGGCGGGTCTTTTCCTCAGCGTCGTCAACCATGCCGGTCGCCTTGACCTGCGCTTCGGCGATGATCTTGTCGCGCTGCTCCACACCTGCGTTGACGTACTCGTCGTGGAGCTTCTGCGCCATGGCGAGAACTCCAGCGGCAGCGTCAGCGGTTCCGGCGGCGGGTGTTGCCGCTGCTGGTGCTGCGGCAGCGGTGGTGCTGTCGTCCGACTTCGCGGCGACGGCCTTCGTGTCGTCGGCCTTCGTGTCGTTGGCCTTTGCGCCGTCAGTCTTGGCGTTGTCGGCCGTGCCTGCGTCAGTCTTCACCGCGGTGGCGCTGGTTTCGTCGCTCTTGGCCGCGGGGGTCTTCGGCTCGTCCTTGACCTTCTCCGTGTGCGAGCTTGCCGCTACGGGGGCGGGCACTGCTGTGTCCGGGGCTGAATCCTGGGACGTGGAGGAGGTGGCGTCCGCGAGCTTGCGCCGCAGTTCGTCGTTCTCCTGGTTCAGGCGGCGAAGCTCGACGACGATCTCGTCGAGGAAATCGTCTACCTCGTCCTGGTCGTAGCCTTCACGGAACTTAGTGGGCTGAAACCTTTTGTTGACAACATCTTCTGGCGTCAGAGCCATCTGGTCACCTCATAGTGGTTATAAGACATGCCTGCCTATGAAGCAGACCTGACTACGGTACCGAATTGTGGACACGAAACTCTAGAATCTACACCGATTATGTGATTCAGCGTATATCTTTTGGGACTCGAAAACGAACCGTTAGACCGAGCGGGCCAGGCTGTCTGCGACGAACATGAGGATGGTGACACCCAGGAACACCACCAGGAAGGCCAGATCGAGCGACACTCCACCCAGCCGCAGCGGGGGGATGAGCCGGCGAAGGGCCTTGATCGGAGGGTCGGTGACAGTGTAGACGCCCGACGCCAGAACCAGTGCGGCCCTCTTGGGGCGCCATCCGCGCGCGAACATCTGCACGGCGTCGTAAACGATCCGAATAATCAGTGCTACCTGTACAAGCATCAGCACCAGGTAGATCAGAACAAAAACCAAACTCACGCGGCAGTCACAGTCCTAAAAACGATACTTCGAGAGGAACCCGTGAAATAAGTCAACCACGCTAGCTTTGATTGAAGAAACTAGCCTGCGCCTCGCTGGCCTTCTGGTCTTCGCCCAGCACCTCGATGTAGGAGGGCGACAGAAGGAACACTTTGTTGGTGACGCGCTCGATGCTCCCGTGAAGTCCGAACACCAGCCCTGCCGAGAAGTCGACCAGACGCTTGGCGTCGGATTCACCCATGTCGGTGACATTCATGATGACGGGGATACCGTCCCTGAAGCTTTCACCAATGAGCTTGGCGTCATTGTAGGAGCGCGGGTGCACGGTGGTGATCTGGCGCAGGGCGGCTGAGTCTTCGCGTGAGGACTGCGCACGCTTGATCGGTGTCACTGGGGCCCGATACTCGTCGACCGGCGCAAGCCGCGCCGCTGGTGCGGCATCAGCATGGCGGTCGTCACGGTCGTAGTCCACTGAGTGATCCTCGTTCCTGGCATGTGTTGTCTTCTGCTCGTTTTCGTAGTGCTCATCACCGTCGGCGAGCCCAAGATAGATCATTGTCTTGCGCAGTGCGCCAGCCATGGGAAGCTCCTGTCATTTCGTTAGGTATAGTCCAGACGCTACCCCAAGGGCGGGCGTTCACCGAGGACCTGAGAGCCAATTCTGAGGTGTGTCGCGCCAGCCGCGACCGCGGCTTCGAGATCTCCGCTCATGCCTGCCGAGATGGCTGCGGCGGCGGGGAATTCGCCACGGAGCAAGGCGGAGATCCCGGCGAGCTGATGGAAGGCCGCCAGGGGTTCGTGGCCCAGCGGGGCGACCGCCATCACCCCCGCCAGAGACAGTCCAGCGGTGGCCTCAATCAGGTGCCCGAGGGTGTTCACTTCCTGCGGGGACGCTCCCCCACGCTGGTGTCCGCTGACACCCGCGGTGGCACCGTCCGCGCCGGAGAGGTCAACCTGGATGAAACACTTGAGGGATGGCCGCTCAGGACTGGTCTCCCGTTCGACGGCGATGCCCTTGCCGAGCGCCTTCACCAGGGAAGCACGGTCCACCGAATGCACCGCGTGTGCATACCGTGCCACTGACCGCGCCTTGTTGGTTTGTAGTTGACCGATAAAGTGCCAGCGCAGGCCAAGGCCCGCAAGTTCCTGTGCTTTCGCTGAAACCTCCTGGTCCCGGTTCTCCCCCAGGTCTGCCACACCGAGATCGGCCAGGATCCTAATGTCGGCCACCGGGAAGTACTTCGTGACGACAATGAGCTGGGGCCGGTCAGTCCGTCCTGATTCAAGAAGAGCCGCATCGATCCGCCGGTTGACTGCCGCCAGCCGCTCAGTGAGTTCTTCCGCCCGCGCGCCATCGTCCGCCCGCGAGTCAGTGGTCACTGGTTCCATACCAGGCCAACGAACCGGCCGGCGGCGGCACTGCGGCGGTGGGAGAAGAGAGACTCGTTGTCCAGGGTGCACAGCTGTGCTGGGTCGCCGACGGGATGCACCTGCACCCCCATCTGCTGGAGCTGCGACGTGACTGCCGCGGGGAGATCGAGGCCTGGGGTACCCCAGCGGGTGGTTGCCCACGCGGCCGGCACCACCGCCGCGACGTCGTCGCGCATATCGGCGGGAACCTCGTAGCAGCCGCCGCAGATCGACGGGCCGATCCAGGCGCCCAGATCCTCGGTACCGAGCCGCCGAAGCTCGGCCACGGTGCTGGTGATGATGCCATCGAGAATCCCCTGCCGTCCTGCGTGGACGACGGCGGTCGCTCCCGCACCCCCACGGGCCGACAGCACCACGGGGACGCAGTCGGCGACCATGACGGCCAGGGGAACCGAGCCGTCGTCGCTGATCAGCGCGTCGGCAGTTACCACCGCTGCGCGATCGTCCCCGGACCCCACCGCGACAGCGTCGGCGGAATGGGTCTGGTGCATGAAGCGCAGCGAGCCAGCAGGGACGTGCATGGCGGACTCCAGTTGGGCCCGACGACGAAGCACCGAAGCGGGCTCATCCCCCACATGGAGTGCGAGGTTGCCCGCCTCGGCGTTCGAAAAGGCTGCCCACCGGCCCGGGTAGATTTCCTGGCGCCAGAAGAACACTGTGTCAGCTGTTATTTCAGGAAGTCCGGCACGTCGAGTTCATCGGAGCGGCTCGAGGAAAAATCCGGCTCAACGACGGCTGGCAGGTCAACGTCGAAACCCGAGTCGGCGGGAACGTTGTTGGACTGCTGTGACCGCTGCGACCAGGCTCCGAGACCCGCTGAGGCGGGAACGGCTGCTGCGGCGGCAGGCACGCTGGCTCCCACTGACGGAGCGGAGACCGGCTTGGACAGCTGTGCACTGGGCTGCGAGGTGGCATCGACCTGGTCGAAACCGGCAGCGATCACTGTCACGCGGGCCTCGTCGCCAAGAGCATCGTCGATGACCGCACCGAAGATGATGTTCGCCTCCGGGTGTGCCACTTCCTGGACGAGGCGTGCGGCCTCGTTGATCTCGAACAGACCCAGGTCCGATCCGCCCTGGATGGACAGCAGGACGCCGTGGGCGCCGTCGATCGACGCCTCGAGCAGCGGCGACGCAATGGCCAGTTCGGCTGCCTTGACCGCGCGGTCTTCGCCGCGGGCCGAGCCGATGCCCATCAGGGCTGAGCCGGCACCCTGCATCACTGACTTCACGTCGGCGAAGTCGAGGTTGATCAGGCCGGGGGTGGTGATGAGGTCGGTGATGCCCTGGACGCCAGAGAGGAGAACCTGGTCGGCCGAGCGGAAGGCATCAAGCATCGAGACGTTGCGGTCGCTGATGGACAGCAGCCGGTCGTTCGGGATGACGATCAGGGTGTCGACCTCGTCGCGGAGGGTGTCGATCCCGGTCTCGGCCTGGTTGGACCGGCGCCGTCCCTCGAACGTGAACGGCCGGGTGACAACGCCGATGGTCAGCGCGCCGAGTGAGCGCGCGATGCGGGCGACGACGGGCGCGCCACCGGTACCGGTACCGCCACCCTCACCGGCGGTAACGAAGACCATGTCCGCGCCGCGCAGTACTTCTTCGATTTCCTCTGCGTGATCCTCGGCGGCCCGGCGGCCCACCTCGGGGTCGGCGCCGGCGCCGAGGCCGCGGGTCAGTTCCCGCCCGACGTCGAGTTTCACGTCGGCGTCGCTCATCAGGAGTGCCTGCGCGTCGGTGTTGATGGCGATGAACTCAACGCCACGCAACCCCACCTCGATCATGCGATTGACGGCGTTCACGCCACCGCCGCCGATGCCTACTACCTTGATGACGGCCAAGTAATTCTGCGGTGCTGCCACGGTCCTGTGTCCCTTGTTCGAATGCGCTGTGTGGTGCTTGTCTGGCTGGATCTGTTCCCAGCCTTCGTCTTGACCAACGTTAACTCTCAACTTGAAAGTCAATGTTATGTCAAGTAACTTCTATTCAAGACGCTATGGGCAGGTGCACGCTTCTGCAATGACCGAGCCCGCGTGTCGGATTTTTCTTTAGCGAGTGACCGGTCGTGACGGCGTGCTCACGTCGAAAACCTTTGCTGGCGGGTCCGCCGGCGGGGCTTCCAGCAGCGCCTCGAGTACCAGTGCCTTCGCTTCGTTCTGCTCGGCACTCCCCCAGAAGATGGTCTGGTCGTTGGCGAGGGACAGTTCCACTGAATCCACCGAATCCGCCGAGGCGTGGTTCAGCTGGTTCAGGATGCTCTCCGGCAATGCGGCGAGAACCGCAGCAATCGAGGAGAACACCTCGCTGTTGACCGCATCGGTCCCGCCGTCGATCAGCGGAAGCTGGACCGCGTCACGGTCCGTCACGGAGGCCAGCTGGCGCCCGTCCTCGTCGATCAGCAGGAACTGCCCGCTGCTCTGGAGGATGGCGACCGGAACACGCTCCCGGATGTTGACGGCCAGTCCCGACGGCGGAACTGCGGCGACCGTGACGCTTTCGATGGGGGCGAAGCCGTCCATGAGTTCCGCGACCTGCTCATCGGAAATCTGGGGCAGGGGAATGCCGAGCAGCGGCTCCAGGGCTTCGGTGGCCTCCTCGGAGGTCACCAGGGAGTTGCCGGTGACCTCAACACTGCGGAGCGCCAGTGCCGGGGAGAAGATGAGGTAGGCCAGTAGCCCGCCGATCAACAGGACCAGCGTGATGAGTCCGAGGATGAGGTACAGCCGTCGCCGGCTCTTGCGCGGTTTCGGAAATTCGACCACCGAACCGTGGGAGTCGTCCTCGGCCGGCAGCCACGGGTCGTCGGCGGTGTCGAGGAGGGAAACTTTGCTGCTGTTGACCCGTGGGACACGAACCGGTCCAGGCTTCGCTGGGGACCCGGACGTGGACACCACCGGCGGGGTCGGCTTCCGGCGGCTCATGAGGGTCCGGTGGAGTTGCCGTGCCCGGTGAGGGCAGCCACCAGCTGGGCGCCGTACTGGGTCACGTCACCGGCACCGATGGTGAGGATAATGTCTCCCGGGACTGCACGGGCGGCGACCGCTTGCACGGCCTCGGATGGATCGGCGAGGTACCCGCCCGGTACGGTGAGCCGGTCGGTGATCAGGCGGCTGGTCACCGACGGCGTGGGGTCCTCCCGGGCGGCGTAGATGTCCAGCACGGTGGCCGAGTCGGCCAGGTTCAGGGCCGTCGCGAACTCCGCAGCGAACTCCCTGGTCCGGGAAAACAGGTGCGGCTGGAACAGCACGTGTACGCCGTGCCCGGCAGCGACGGCACGGGCAGCGTGCAGCGCAGCGGTCACTTCGGTGGGATGGTGGGCATAGTCGTCGAACACCCGCACTCCCCGACCGGTGCCCTTGGCTTCGAACCGGCGGGCAGCGCCGGTGAAGGAGGCAAGGCCTGCGGCTGCGGCTGCCGGGTCCACTCCCAGTTCGAGGGCGACGGTGAACGCCGCGGCAGCATTCCGCACGTTGTGGGCGCCGGGGACACCCAGCCGCAGTTCCTGCTCGCAGTCGAGTCCGTCCACCGAAAAGGAGAGCAGGCTGGTGGAGGCGCTACCTGCGGTGTGTGTCTCGCCGATGCGCACGTCCGCGAACTCGGAGTACCCGTAGGTCCGCGTCCGGCGGGTGTCACCGACCCGAGCAACAAGGGCGGCGGCGCCGTCGTCGTCCAGGCACGTGACGAGCACGCCGTCGTCAGAAGGCAGCAGGGCAGCGAAGCGGTCGAACACCTCGTAGACGGCGTCGGCAGTACCGTAATGGTCCAGGTGGTCTGCCTCGACATTGGTGACCACGGCAATCCGCGGCGAGTAGTTGAGGAAGGATCCGTCGGATTCGTCTGCTTCAGCGACGAAGACTGAGCCGTCCGCCCACGCGGCGTTCACGCCCAACGCGGCGACGTCGCCACCGATAGCGAAGGACGGGTCACGCCCAGCCGACTGCAGCATCACGGTGATCATGGCGGTGGTGGTGGTTTTGCCGTGGGTACCGGCGACGGCCACCACTTCCCGACCGGTCATCGCGACCGCCAACGCTTCTGACCGGTGCAGGATCCGGAGGTTGCGCTGTCGGGCTGCCGCCAGCTCAGGGTTGGTGGCCCGGATGGCTGAGGACACCACCACCGTGTCCACTTCGTCAACGTTTCCGGCCTCATGGCCCACGGTGGTGATGGCCCCGAGGCCGGCAAGGGAGCTGAGCGTCGGGGATGCGGCGGCGTCCGATCCGGACACCGGCACTCCCTGACCCAGCAGGACCCGGGCCACCGCCGACATGCCGGCGCCGCCGAGTCCGATGAAGTGGACCCGGCCCAGGTCACCGGGTGCCAGGGTGGGGGCGCTCATGCTGCTGACTTCCGTGCAGCGGCGACCACGAGGCGGGCCATTTGGACGTCGGCGTCCCTGACGCCAAGGTTGGTGCTGGCGGCGGCCATCGCGGCCAGGGCAGCCTCGTTCTTCAGCAACGGAAAAACTTCCTTCTTCAGCCAGTCTGCGGTCAGCGCCGCGTCCTCGACCAGGAGGGCGCCGCCGGCAGTAATCAGATCGGCGGCGTTGCGGCGCTGTTCGCCGTTGCCGTGCGGGAGGGGGACAAACACGGCGGGCAGGCCGACGGCGCTGACCTCGCTCACGGTGGCGGCTCCTGCCCGAGCGAGCAGGAGGTCGGCCGCCGCGTAAACCGTTTCCATGTCATCGACGTACTCAACCTGGCGGTAGCCCTCAGTCTGCAGGGGCTGCCCGTCGGCACCGGTCACCTGCTTGCCGCCGCCGGTGATGTGCAGCAACTGAATCCCCTCGGCAGCGAGCAGTGGCACAACGCTCGCCACCGCGCGGTTGATGCTGAGGGCACCCGATGAGCCGCCGGTCACGATCAGGGCCGGCTGGCTGGCGTTCAGATCAAGCGCGGTCCGCGCCGCGGCCCGCGCGTCCGCCCGGTTGAGGGTGGAGATGCTCCGGCGCATCGGCATGCCGACCACCTGGGCCCCCGGTAGACCTGTGCCTTTGAACGCGGCGGCCACCGTGGTGGCGATCCGTGAACCCAACCGGTTGGCCAGGCCGGGCCGGGCGTTGGCCTCGTGGATGACCACCGGGACCTTCCGCCGCCACGCCGCCAGGTACAGCGGGGTCGAGACGTAGCCGCCCACCCCGACGACGACGTCGGCACCGGCGCGGTCGATCACCGTGGTAGCCTGCCGGACGGCGCGCACCAGGCGCGCGGGAAGTTTCACCAGGTCGATCGACGGACGCCGGGGCATCGGCACCCGGTCGATGGTTTCCAGCGGGTAGCCGGCGGCGGGAACCAGCCGGGTTTCCATGCCGGCAGCTGTGCCGACCACCGTCAGGCGGATGCTTGGATCGTGCTCGCGGAGGGCGTGGGCGATGGCCAACAGTGGACTGATGTGGCCGGCGGTGCCGCCACCGGCCAGGACCACCGAAAGGGGGCTTGTGCTCATCGGGCTGTGGGATCTCTTTCTGGGGAGCGCAGTGTGGTGACGGAGGCAACGGGCGCATCTGCCACGGGGGCGGGAGGCATCTTCCGGGCGAAGGCGAGGAGCACCCCGACGGCGGCGAGGGTGAAGGTCAGCGCCGACCCGCCGTAGGAAATGAATGGGAGGGGGACGCCGATCACGGGCAGCACGCCTGTGACCATGCCGATGTTGACGAAGGCCTGGCCGATCAGCCACACCAGGATCGAACCGAGGAGGATCCTGACGAACGGATCCGTGTAGCGGCGGGCGACCCGAATGGTGGCGACAGCGAGGATTCCGAAGAGGGCGACGACCACGAGGGTTCCTATCAGACCGAACTCCTCACCGATGATGGCGAAAATGAAGTCGTTGTGGGCTTCAGGGATCCAGTTCCACTTTTGCCGGCTCTGCCCAATGCCGACCCCCCACCAGCCTCCGGAGGCCAGCGCGAACAAGCCGTTGTTGGCCTGGAGGCAGAGGTCCTGGCCGTCGTCGCAGTTGATTCTCAGCCAGGCGCTGATCCGGTCGCTACGGTTTCCGCTGGTGAGGACCATCACTATCGCGCCGGCGGCACCAGCAAGCCCGGCGATGGTGAACATCTTCATCGGCGCGCCAGCGAAGAACAGCGCGGCTGCCAGGATCATCATCAGGATGATGACGGTACCGAGGTCACCACCGAGCAGGACGAGCCCGATGGGAAGGCCGCCCAGGGGGATGGCCGGGATCATTGCGTGTTTCCAGTTTCTGATCAGCCGGCCCTTCCTCGCCAGCACGCTGGCGAGCCAGAGGGCGAGGGCAAGCTTCGCTGGTTCTGACGGTTGCATGCTGAACCCGCCGATCCGGATCCAGTTCTGGTTGCCGTTGATGTTCTCGCCGATGGCCAGCACCAGGACCAGCAGCACCACCGCTATGCCCAGGCCGGGCCAGGCCAACATTCGGTATCCCCGGGGACCGAAGCGGGAGAGGATGAGCATGAGCACCAGTCCTCCGGCCGCCCATCCTGACTGTTTGAGGAACAGCTCGAACTCGCTGGTTCCTTCGGCAATAGCCTCTACCGACGACGCCGAGAGCACCATCATGAGGCCGATCGCCGTGAGGGCGAGGGCCGCCCCGAGGATCATGTAGTAGCTGGCCCCGCTGGCCTGCTTGTCGCTGCCTTCGAGATACGTCCAGAACCTGCCGAAGCCGGCGCGGAGGCCTTTCGCGGGCGGGGCTGTCTCCTCGAGAGACTCGGACTGCTCGCCGGAGGCAGCAGGTGCCGTGGCGGTTGGGGTCGAAGAACGGGAATGCTGACGCATCACCGGCTTCCGGCGGACTGGCCGGGTGGGCGTGGTGACCATTAGAACTCCTTTGCGGTCTTCGCCTGCCCTTCCACGATCACGCGGACTGCCTCGATAAAGGCCTTGCCTCGGTGAGCATAGGAAGAAAACTGATCCATGGATGCTGCCGCCGGAGCCATCAGCACGGTGTCGCCGTCGCTGGCTAACCGTGCCGATTCCTTTACCGCCGATTCCATCACACGTTCACCCAGGGGTGCGGTGGTGGTCTCGTCGGCCAACGTCACGTTTCCAGTCTCTCCCGGGCCCGCGTTGATCAGCGGAACATCTGGAGCGTGTCGGCGCAATGAGGCGATGAGGTCGGAACTGTCGGCGCCGATCAGCACCACCGCCTTCAACCGGCGGGCATGGGTCTGCACCAGCTCGTCATAGTTGACGCCCTTGGACAGTCCCCCGGCAATCCAGATCACCGAGTGGAACGCCGCCAGGGAAGCGGCGGCAGCGTGCGGGTTGGTTGCCTTGGAGTCGTTGATCCAGAGGACCCCGTCGTGGGAGGAGACCAGCTGGATGCGGTGGTCCGTGGGCTGGTAGTTGCGGATCCCGGTGCGGATCGCTGCCGGTGACACTCCTGCAGCCCGGACCAGCGCCGCAGCGGCCAGCGCGTTGGCGACGAGGTGGCGGGGCACCAGTTCGCCGAGTTCAGTGATGGCGGCAAGCTCGACGGCGGAATCCTTGCGCTGTTCAATGAACGCGCGGTCCACCAGCAGGTTGTCGACCACGCCGAGCATACTCACCATGGGGGTGGAGGTGGTGAAGCCGATTGCACGGCATCCCTCGACGACGTCGGCGTCCTCCACCATCCGCTCGGTGGCAGGCTGTTCGGCGTTGTAGACGCAGGCAACCTTGGTGTTCGCGTAGATCTTTGCCTTGTCGGCGGTGTACTGGTCGAAACCACCGTGCCAGTCGACGTGGTCTTCCGCGACGTTCAGGCAGACACTGGCCAGCGGGGAGATCGCGTTGATCCAGTGCAGCTGGAAGCTGGAGAGTTCAACGGCGAGGAAGTCATAGCCCTGGGGGTCCCTGATCGCATCGAGGATCGGGGTGCCGATGTTGCCAGCTGCTATCGCTCGGAGCCCGCCCGCCTGCAGCATTGACTCCACCAGCGTGACGGTGGTGGTCTTGCCGTTGGTCCCCGTGACGGTCAGCCATTCGGCGGTGGGCCGGCCCTCGCGGATCCGGACCCGCCAGGCGAGTTCCACGTCGCCCCAGACGGGGATGCCGGCGTCGGCCGCTGCACGCAGCAGGGGCTGCTGCGGGGTCCAGCCGGGTGAGGTGACCACCAGATCCGGGAGGCTGCCGTCGATCAGGGGAAGCGCGGCGGCGTGGTCGGCGCCGAGCAGCACATCGACGGCGCCCACGATGGTCAGGGTGTCCGCCTTCGCCCGGTTCTCGTCGGTGTCCGATCCGTCGACGACGACAACGCGGGCACCAAGTTCGATCAGGGTGTCGGCGACCGAGAACCCGGTGATGCCGATGCCGGTTACGGCGATCCGCAGCCCCGCCCAGTCGGAGTCCCAGGAGATCAGGGCGTCAAGGTTGGGCGTGACGGTCATATGAGTACTACCCATTCGGCGTAGAAGATGCCCAGCGCGACTGCCACGAATAGTCCGGCCAGGATCCAGAACCTGACTACCACCGTGACTTCCTGCCAGCCCTTGAGCTCGAAGTGGTGCTGGAGCGGGGCCATCTTGAAGACACGCTTGCCGCCGGAGAGTTTGAAGTAGCCCACCTGGATGATGACCGACAGGGTGATCATGACGAACAGACCGGCGAGGATCACGAGCAGCAGCTGGGTGCGGGAGAGGATGGCGAAGCCGGCGATGGCGCCGCCGATCGCGAGGGAACCGGTGTCGCCCATAAAGATTTTCGCTGGGGAGGTGTTCCACCAGAGGAAACCGACGAGCGCGCCGCACATGGTGCCGGCGATCAGGGCAAGGTCGAGGGGATCGCGCACGGTGTAGCAGACGCTGCGGGACACTTCGTCCAGCGCACAGCTCTGGTTGGACTGCCAGATGCCCATCAGCATGTAGGCGCCGAACACCAGGACCGACGCTCCGGCGGCGAGGCCATCGAGACCGTCGGCGAGGTTCACGCCGTTGCTGGCGGCCGTGATGATCAGGTTGGACCAGATGACGAAAAGCACCGCTCCGACAATGGTCCCCGCGAACGCCAGGTCCACTGACGTGTCCCGGATAAACGAGATGGCGGTTGACGCGGGGGTCCTGCCGTTCTCGTTGGGGAAGCCCAACGCGAGGACGGCGAAGATGATGCCGACCAGGGTTTGCCCGGCGATCTTGGCGGGCGCGCTCAGCCCGAGGCTGCGCTGCTTGGAGATCTTGATGTAGTCGTCGAAGAACCCAACGATTCCCATCCCGACCATCAACATGAGCAGCAGCAGGCCAGACGCTGACGGCCCGTTGGATACCCCGGCCATCATCATCAGGAGGTGGGTGACGAAGTAGGCGAGGAGCACGGAGCCGACTATGACGGCGCCGCCCATCGTCGGTGTGCCGCGCTTGGTGTGGTGCGCGGTGGGTCCGTCGTCGCGGATGAACTGCCCGTACCCGCGGTTCACCAGCAGGCGGATGAACAGGGGGGTTCCCACGAGGGCCAGCACAAGCCCCATGGCGGAGCCGATGAGTAGCGCAATCACAGCTGCGGCCCCCCTTGGAGGTCAGTTGGGCCGGGCGCTGATGTTCCAGGCATGGCAGTGGTGGGTTCGGTCGATGACAATGCTATCCGATCCCCCAGGAATCGAAGCCCGGAGCCGTTGGAGGATTTGAACAGCACCAGGTCGCCTGGCATCAGTGCCGCGGTCAGCATCGTCTCGGCTTCGGCGACGTCAGCGGCGAAGAGGACCTCGTCCCCCCACGACCCTTCCAGGACCGCCCCGTTGTAGAGGGCGCGGGCGCCCATCCCGACCACCAGAAGCTTGGTGATGTTCAGGCGGACCACTACCCGACCGACGGCGTCGTGCTCGTTGATGGAGTCCTCCCCCAGCTCGAGCATTTCCCCCAGCACGGCCCAGGTTCGCCGGCCCCGGCCAAGTTCGGCCAGGGTGCGCAGCGCCGCGCGCATCGATTCCGGGTTGGCGTTGTAGGCATCGTTGATGATGGTGACGCCGTCGGCCCGTTCGGAGCGTTCCATCCGCCAGCGGCTCTGGGCCTGCAGGCGGGAGAGGGCTGCAGCGATCTCGTGGCCGGGGATGCCGAGGGCACTAGCCACCGACGCGGCGGCGAGGAGGTTGGTGATCTGGTGGGTGCCGATAAGTTTCGCGGTGACCGGGTAGGTGGTGGTTCCGCCGTCGGCGGCGGGTACCACGAGGTCAAACGCGGGGTGCCCCTCAACTGTGGTGGTGACCGCGGTCGCCCGGACTGCCGGGCCGCCGTCGGGAAGCTGCGAGGAATCGGAGGTGAAATAGAGGCGTTGCGCGGCGGTGACCGACTCCATCGCGAGCACGCGGGCGTCGTCGGCGTTGATGACGGCGGTACCGGACGCCGGGAGTGCGCGGACCAGTTCCGATTTTGCGCGGGCGATGTTGTCCACGCCGCCGAACTCTCCGGCATGTGCGCTTCCGACCCCGAGGACCACACCGATATCGGGGGCCACCATGTCCGCGAGGTAGGTGATCTGCCCGATCTTGGTGGCACCCATCTCAATGATGAGGTAGCGGGTGCCATACTCAGCACTGAAGACGGTGAGGGGCACACCCACTTCGCCGTTGTACGACCCGATCGGCGCCACTGTGGGGGCCTGCTCGGTGAGGATGCCGGCCAGGAGGTCTTTAGTGGTGGTCTTGCCGGCGGACCCGGTGATGCCGATGACGGTCAGCGGCGAGTGGGCGCGCAGCCGCCGGACCACTTCGGCGGCGAGGCGGCCCATCGCGAGGACGACGTCGTCGACGACGACCGCCGGGTATTCGCCGGGACCGTCGGGCTGCTCCTGCGGGACGGGGTGCTCCACCAGGGCCAGCACCGCCCCGTTCCGGAAGGCCTGGGGCACGAACTGATGACCGTCGGCCGTGTCGCCGGTCTTGGCGACGAAGAGACCGCCGGCTTTGACCTCGCGGGAGTCCACCGAGACGGACGTCACGGCGAGGGTCTGCCGGGCTGCGGCTGCGGGGGTCAAGGCGCCCCTGGTGATTGCCGCGATTTCGGCTGCGCTTAGTTCAATCATGACGGTCTAGGATTCTATCCTGTGGCTGGGATGGACAGAGAATCCATGGCGTGTCAACGCCCGGGCCAATTCCACCCGGTCGTCGAGGGGCAGGTTCACTCCCTTGACCTCCTGCCACACCTCGTGGCCGCGGCCCGCGATCAGCACTGTGTCGGCAGGTCCCGCCAGCGCCACGGCACGGTCAATCGCCTCGGCGCGGGGGTAAACCTCAAGGATCTCGCAGGCCAGGTTCTCGGCGTCGCGTGCCTGCTGTGCACCGGCCAGGACGCCCTGCCTGATCTCGGCCTCGTCCTCGTCGTGGGGGTCGTCATCGGTGACGATCACGACGTCGGCGAGCCGGGCTGCGGTGGCTCCCATGATGGGCCGCTTGGTTTGGTCCCGCTGGCCGGTGGCACCGAAGGCGACGATCAGCCGGGCGCCCGCAGCGGGTGGGCGGACCGATTCCAGGGTGCGTGCCAGCGCATCAGGGTTGTGGGCGAAGTCGACGATCGCTGCCGGGCTGTCCCCGATCAGCTGCATCCGCCCCGGTACGGCAGCCGAGAAGGGGTCGGAGCGGTCGGCTGACCGCTGCACCTCGTCGGGGTCCACTCCGGAGGCGAGCACCATCACGGTGGCGAGGGCTGCATTGGAGATGTTGAAGGTTCCGGGCAGGCCTGAATGAAGGAACAACCGCTCCCCCGCCGGCCCTCGCAGGGTGAACCGGTGGCCGAGCCCGTGGCGTGTCACGTCACCAACCGTCCAGTCCGCGTCCTGGGTCAGCCCCGCGCCCGGGTCGGTGCTGAGCGTGACGACGTCGCTGCTGGCTTCCTCGACGAGTTTCCGGCCCCACGCGTCGTCGACAATGACCACGGCGCGGCGTGACCGCTCGGTCTGGAACAGGGCAGCCTTGACCGCGAAGTACTCGTCCATGGTGCCGTGCAGGTCGAGGTGGTCCTGGGTGAGGTTGGTGAAACCGGCGACGTCGAAGCGCACGCCGTCAACCCGGCGGTACTCGATCGCGTGGGAGGACACCTCCATCGCGGCGGTGTGGATTCCCCGCTCGCGCATCAGTCCGAGGATGCCATGCACCTGGGGCGACTCCGGAGTGGTGAGCGCGCTGGCGATGGGTTGTCCACCGGCGTGGATCTCGATGGTGCCCATCAACCCGGTGGACTGGCCCAGACCCTCGAGCAGCGCGTTGATGAAGTAGGTGGTGGTGGTTTTGCCGTTGGTGCCAGTGACGCCGAACAGGGTGGGGCGGGGAGCCTCGGTGGGCTGGCTGTTGAAGATGATCGCCGAAAGGGGGCCTACCAGTGCCCTCAGGTTCTCGGACCGGAACACCGGGGTGCTGCCAGCAACGCCCGAGGCTGCGGCGAGGCCAGCTTCGTCGGTGAGTACCGCCACGGCTCCCGCGTGCAGGGCCCGTTCCGTGAAGGCGGCTCCGTGCCTGCCGGTTCCGGGCAGGGCGATGTAAAGGTCGCCGGGGCGGACCAGCCGGGAGTCGATCGACACCCCGGTGACCGAAACCGGAACGGCACCGCTGTCGCCGTGGACGGCTGGCAACCCGGCGGGTAGACGGCTGAACGCAGCGGCCAGCGGGACCGGGGTCACCTCGGCGGGACGCATCCCTGCATCGGGCTGCGCTGCTTCATTGGGTTGCGCGGCGGGTTCTTCAATTGTTGGCACGTGTGTTGCTCCGGGCTAGTACTCGATGGGGTAGGTCTCGGGCTCGCCCGTGGACGGCGCGACGTTCCTCGCGTTCAGCACCTGTTCCATGACCTTCTGGAAGGACTCCCCCGGGATCAGATAGTACAGATCCCCCTGCGGGCGCTGCAGGGTGATCACCACGACGTATTCGGGGTCTTCCATGGGTGCCATACCGGCGTAGGTGAGGGTGAAGCCGTCGTAGCCACCCGAGGCGCTGGGGGCCTCAGCGGTACCAGTTTTGGAACCTACACGGTACTGGTCCAGAGCCCCGGAGGCGCCCGATCCATCCACGGTGACGGTTTCAAGCATCTTCTGGAGCTGCGCCGAGGTCTCGGTGGAGACCACTTCGACTCCCTCGTCCTGCGGGACCTTGTGCTCGGTACCATCGGGGTCGATGTAAGAGTCGATCAGGCGCGGCTTCAGCCGGACGCCGTCGTTCGCGATGGTCTGGTAAACCATTGCGGTATGGAGGGCGGTCTGGGCGAGGCCCTGGCCGAACAACACCGTGTACTGCTGGCGGTCGTCCCAGTCTTCCGGCTGGGCGAGGATTCCGCTGGTTTCCCCGTTCAGCCCGACGTCGAGGGGCTGGCCGATCCCGAACTTGGTCAGCCAGTCGTAACGCTCCTGCTTGGTGAGTTGCTCACCGATCATCACCGTGCCAGTGTTCATGGACTTGGCGAAAATGCCTGCGGCTGTCCGGCGCTCCTCGCCGTGCTCGAAGGCATCCTTGAAGGTCTGGTTGTCAACGGTGTAGGTGTTGGGGAGGAGGAATTCGCTGGTGGGTTCGATGATCCCCTCCTCAAGGGCCGCGGCCATGGTGATCAGCTTTGTAGTGGAGCCGGGTTCGAAGGAGGACGTGACCGAGAGGGGTTTGCGGAACTCGGGTTCGGTGGCGCCCGGATTGTTGGGGTCCATGGTGGTCGACTCGGCCATGGCGACGATCCCGCCGGTATCCGCCTCCACGACGACGATGTTGCCCCACTGGGCGTTGTATTCCTCCACCTGGGAGGCGATGGTCTGCTGGGCGAACCACTGCAGGTCCTGGTCGATGGTCAGCTTCACCGACTGGCCGTCCTTGGCGGGAACATCCTCGTTGGTCGCATACGGGATGCGGATCCCGTCGCCACCGATCTCGAAGGTGCGGCTGCCCGGCTCCCCCGTCAGGATGTCATTCTGGGTGAGTTCGAGCCCTTCGTTTTCTTCTCCGACAAATCCGACGATGGACCCGGCGACCGGCCCCGATGGGTAGGTGCGGAGGCTAATCGCGTCAGCATAAACGCCGGGCATACGTACGGCCAGGGCTTCGTTCTTCACCTCGGGCGTGACCGACCGGGCAACATAGCCAAATTTCTTGTCCCCGATGATTGCTGCTTCCAGATCTGCCGCGTCCTGCCCGAGGATCTCCGACAGCTCGGCCAAACCTTCGTCCATGGTGACCTCTTCACGGTCACCATCGGCGTTGATCCGTGCGAAGGTATCACCCTCGGCGAGGGTCTGGTCGACGACGATATCGAAGCGTTCAACGCTGCGGGCCAGGTAGTTTCCCTTGCTATCGAGGATGTCGCCACGCACGGGCTGCACCGGGAAGGATTCCAGCCGCTTGTTCAGCCCAGCCTGGGCCATACCACCTAAATCAAGTGCCTGCACCTGGAACAGCCGGACGCCGAGTACCAGCAACAGGATCAGGACGAAGGCCAGCCCAACCCGTAGCCGCTTCGTGCCGAGAGCCACCCGGAATTTGTCGTGCTCGGTTGCTGTAGCCACTTCAATTTCCTTCGGTGTCTTGCTGGTGATCGGTGAGCTGTGCGTTACCCGCCGGTGCCCTGCTGAGGCGCTGGGATCGACCCGCCGTTGAGTTCGATCGCCTGTGGCTGCTCGGACTGAACGACCGGCTCCTCGGCTTCCGCTACTTCAGACTCATCAGCGGCGGGAGCTGTTGGCTCATCCTCGGCCGAACTGTCAGCGGCTGGTGCCCCGGCGGCGGCGTTGCTGCTGGTGGACACATCTGGTGCAGCGATCAGCGCCAACGGCTCACCACCCTTCGTCGCAGCTTCTGGGGTACCGGCAATTTTCATTGAATCTACATCAATCGCACCGAATCCCGGGGAGGCAACCATGCCGAGTTCCCGGGCCTCCGCGGCAAGGTTCTGCGGGGCCTGTTGATCTTCCATCTGCTGGGTAAGGGCCTGGTTTTCCTGGGCCAGCGCGATCTGCTGGTTCCGCAGCTCGACGAGCTCGTACTGGCTGCTCGATACCGAGATGTTGAGCATCAGCACCGTGACCAGGGCTCCGACCAGGGCGAGCATGCTGAACACCGCAAAGGGGATGCGGCGTCGGGCCGGGCCAGCCGGGACCAGCGACAGCGGTGTCCTGACCTGCTGGGACGATGCACCACCCAGCCGAGGGGTAGCCAGCGGCGCGTAGGATTCAGCGAGTTGCTGGCTCATGATGCATTCCTGTCTTTGGTGTTACGAGAGTCATTTTTGATGCGTTCAACGGCCCGCAGCTTCGCCGATGCGGCTCGTGGGTTTTCTTCGATTTCCAGCTCGGTGGGAGCTTCAGTTCCGCGAGTCAGAGATTTGAGGTACGGCTTGTGCTCCTCGAGCTCCACCGGGAAACCCACTGGAGCGGAGGATCGGGTTCCTGCGGTGAACGCGGTCTTCACGATTTTGTCTTCCAGCGAGTGGTACGACATGGCCACCACTCGACCGCCGACGTTCAGTGCGTCGATGGCGGCGGGAACCGCGCGGGTCAGCACCGTCAGTTCCTCGTTCACCTCGATCCGCAGCGCCTGGAAGGTTCGCTTGGCGGGGTGGCCACCGGTCCGGGCTGCCCCGGCGGGGACCACCGCGCGGATGGCCTCCACCAGTTGCCCGGTCGAGGTGAAGGGCGCCTGACGCCGTGCAGAAACGATCGCCGAGGCGATCCGCCCGGCGAACTTCTCCTCGCCCCAGGCCCTGATGATTCGGAGCAGCTCAGCTTCGGGGTACGCGTTGACGACGTCGGCGGCGGTCTGACCGGTGCTGGTATCCATCCGCATATCCAGCGGGGCATCGTAGGAGTACGCGAACCCGCGGTCCCGCTCGTCGAGCTGGAGGGAGGACACACCGAGGTCGAACAGCACGCCGTCAACGGCGTCAATGCCCAGGTCGTCCAGAACGTCGGGAAGTTCGTCATAGACCGCGTGCACCAGGTCGGTTCGGCCGGCGAAGGAGGCGAGCCGCTCACCCGCGAGGGCGATGGCCTGCAGGTCGCGGTCGATGCCGACCAGGTGTGCCTGCGGGAACCGCTCAAGCATTAGTTCGGAATGTCCGCCCATACCCAGGGTGGCGTCGACAACTACCGGGGTGCGGCCAGCAGCGACGGCGGCGTTAACGGCTGGTTCGAGGAGCGAGATGCAACGTTCACGCAATACCGGGACGTGTCGGTCACCGGTAGGGCGATCGTCGCTCATCCGTTCGCTCCTTCCTCGGTCTTGCGTATTGGTTTGTTGTCACTGCGGGTTTCTTGGACCAGATCCCCATCCGACCAGGCGCTGTGCCCGCCTGGCTCCGGGGAAGGTGATCCAGGTGGAACGTGCGCCGGGCGGCTGGAGATCTCGTTCAAGAAACCATCCTGCTGTCCTGCTGTGTACTTCGGTGGTGCTGGTCCTGCTCGGTTCTAGAAGAACCCGGGTAGCGCTTCCTCGTCGGTCTCGGAGAACGTGTTCTCCTTCTCCGCCAGGTAGTTCTCCCATGCCGTCGCGTCCCAGATCTCGGCCCGGCTACCCGCACCAATCACTGCCAGTTCCCGCCCCAGACCGGCGTAGGTGCGGAGCGCCTGCGGAATGGTGATGCGCCCCTGCTTGTCCGGAACCTCATCTGACGCACCGGACAGGAAAACCCTGGCGTAATCACGTGACTGCCGTGATGACAGTGGCGCTGACCGCATCTGCTCGTGAAGCTGTTCAAACTCGGACTGACTAAAAACGTAGATGCACCGTTCCTGGCCCCTGGTCAACACCAGCCCGTCTGAAAGTTCATCACGAAATTTCGCTGGGAGGATCAACCGACCCTTCTCATCGAGGCGTGGCAGATGAGTTCCAAGGAACATCTGCCACCGCCCATCCGATCCGGAAAGCACCTCGCGGCACCACTACACTCTTATAACCACCACTTTACTCCACATCCCTCCCCCGTCAATCCATTTTGACCCTCTGTGGCGGTAATTTTCCTGGCAGTTTCCTGTGTTTGAGCGGATCTTCTGCGGTGGTGGGAAGTGGAGGGAAATCCCGCACGCGGGACCAGTTAGACCCCTCCCTGAGGGGTGAATATGAGCCCGGAGGTCGAGGCGGCCCGGTTAAACACCGATAGACCCACCGTGGCGGGTCTATCGGAGATGCTGGGTGCGGTCTTTGGGACAGCGGTGGATGAAAGTGGAGGGCTTTACGGCACCCCTACCTCGGAGATCAGGGCTGTTCGCGTTTCCGCTCGTCCCATTTCTCTTCGAGGGTGCTCAGGAAGCCACCGCTTCGATTGACGGGTGCCGCCTTAGTGGTCCCTCGAGGCATAGGAGCCGCTTCGCTTTCCTTGGACCGGGTCGTGGCGAAGTAAACGCCCGCGCCCATCACCAGGAACCCTGCCACGCCCACCAGAATAATCTGGTTGGCGACGCCCAGCAGCAGGATCAGGATCCCTGCAACAGCCATCAGCGCGCCAATCACAATTCTGCGCGTCGACATTGATCGCGGTGTGCTCGATGCCATTGAACTGGCGAACTTCGGATCGTCGGCGTGCAACTGCTGCTCCAGCTGATCAAGCAGCCTCTGTTCGTGTTCCGAGAGTGCCATCACTGCCTCCATACGGTTAATTAACTCTGGTCCCTCACCCCAACCAACGAGTACCGAATACATCGAGTTCCCTGCCACAGGAACACCTGTGTCCGGGCCCAGATTCAACCGATACAGATGGCTAAAATTGACCTTTGCTCTAAGGATAGATCGCAATGCCCACAAGGGAAAGCCACCGGCTGCGCGGACCGGTTGGCCGCTCTGTCACGGGGTCCGCCGGATGCCTTAAGGGGAAGAATCGCGGGGCCGGCCAAAGAGCTGTGCCGGTTGGATTGCAGCCTTTCCGAACTTCCGGTTCACCTCGTCGAGCGCCGACTCCGCCAACCGCCAGTTTTCGTCGCGGCGGTCGATGGTCAGTTGGTGACCCAACCCGGATGACGGTTCCAGCTGGTCAGCGCGCACGCCGACCAGGCGAACGCTCATCGGACGCTCACCGAGGGCGGCAAGCAGGGACAGCGAGGCAACGTAGATGGCATTGGCGCTGTCGGTCGGCTCGCTTAGCCGTTTGGTCCTGGTCAGGGTGGAGAAATCGGCGTAGCGCAGCTTGATGGCCACGCCACCGCACTGCAGGTGGGCAGCGCGCAGCCTGGCCGCCGTGCGATGGGACAGCCGGAGTATCTCGGTATGCAGCGTGGGATCGTCGCTGACATCATCGGCGAAAGTCTCCTCGGCGCCGATGGTCTTCTCTTGGCGGGTGACCGTGACGGTCCGGGGGTCCCTGCCCCAGGCCAGATCGTGGACGTGCTGGCCGGTCACACCGAGCAACTTGCGCAGCGAGGACACGGGGGTCTGGGCAAGATCTTCCACCGTCCGGATCCCCAGGCGCGCCAGCACTTCCTGGGTTTTCGCGCCGACCCCCCAGAGCGCTGACACCGGAAGGGTGTGCAGGTAGGCGACCGTCTCCTCTCCGCGGATCACGAGCAAACCATTGGGCTTGGATCTGGTTGACGCGATCTTGGCGACAAACTTGGTTGTTGCCGCCCCCACACTGGCGGTGATCCCCAGCTCGCTTTTGATCCTGGTCCTGATCAGTTCGCCGATATCACGCGGTCCACCCAGCCGGCGCATCGACCCGGCAATATCAAGGAAGGCTTCATCGACGCTGAGCTGCTCGACAAAGGGGGTGATGGTGCCGAAGATGGCCATCACCGCACTGGATACCGCAGCGTATTTGTCGTGGTGGGGTTCGAGGATGACGCCCTGCGGGCACAACCGCATCGCTGCAGACATCGGCATGGCCGATCGGACCCCAAACCGCCGCGCTTCATAGGACGCTGAGAGCACCACCGACCGACCACTGGGGGAACCCACAATCACCGGCACACCGACCAGGTCCGGCCGGTCCAGCAACTCCACTGCTACATAGAACGCATCCATGTCCACATGGAGGATGGTGCACTCAGCATCCTGTAGCTTCGCCCTGGGCCCAACAATCACTGTCCAATCGTAGCCAGTCACTAGGATGGAGTGAGCCCAAAGATTGCCCCGGCCAGGGAAATGCGCGCTGCGCACTGGCGCGGACTCTTGCCCGCACCCAGAGGAGAGCCCATGACCGCCACGAATCCACTTGTCGAAGAAGGCTCGGTTGAGCAGCTGGTCACCTCGGAACAGACCGCCTACCGCGCCGGTGTGACCGCTGGCCTGGACAACTTCCTTGCCCGCCAGCGGGAAATCCTTGCCTCGATTGCCGAGGATGCCCTTGAGCCAGCCGCGGCGATCACCCGGCTGACGGCGGGTGGCAAGCGACTGCGGGCGCTGCTCTGTTACTGGGGTTTCCGGGGCGCTGGCGGTGCAGCAGGGACCCCCGAACCTGTTCTAGCCGGCGTTGCACTTGAACTGTTCCAGGCGGCGGCGCTGATTCACGACGACGTGATCGACCGCTCCGACACCAGGCGCGGGTCACCGAGCGTCCACCGCCAGTTCGGAACCCTCCATGAGGGCAACCGGTGGCATCTGAGTCCCGACCGGTTTGGGGTGTCAGCAGCGATATTGACTGGCGACATGTGCCTGTCGTTCAGTGAGGAGCAGTTTTCAGCCATCGGGGCGAGCGCCGGTTCGGGAACTGAGGCCCGGGCAATCTTCAACCGGATGCGCACGGAGGTCATGGCGGGTCAGTACCTTGATCTACTGGAGGAAGCAGCAGGGCCTGACCGGACACCGTCCGAGGCCGCCGAGCGGGCTCGGCAGATTGTCCGCTTCAAATCGGCGAAGTATTCGATCGAGCATCCGCTGGGCCTCGGCGGCGCCCTCGCAGGTGCCAGCCCCGCCCAGCTCAGAGGGTATTCGGCCTTCTCGCTGCCGCTCGGCGAGGCATTTCAGCTCAGGGACGATGTGCTTGGCGTGTTCGGAGACCCGCTGGTTACGGGCAAGCCTGCCGGCGATGACCTCCGCGAGGGCAAACGTACCCTCCTGATCGCCCAGGCGCTCAAGGACGGCAGTCCCGCCGACCGTCAACTGATCAATTCCACCCTGGGCCGCGCCGATCTGGACGACGACGGCGTCAGCCGGCTACGGGACGCGATCTCCACCTCAGGAGCCCTGCAGGCGGTCGAGTCCCTGATCGCCGAGCGGTGGGATGCGTCGACCGCCGCCCTAGACCAGCTCGAGCTGGACACTCTCTGCCGCTCAGCCCTTTCGGGTTTGGCAACCGCAGCGGTCAGCCGGTCGGCCTGACCGCCGCCACCAGGTTTGTTTGACTACTACTGCCTACAGCTAGCACCTACTGCTAACGCCTACTAGGGGCTAGCTGCTGCTCGCCGATCTACCAGGCGGCAGCCTGCGCACGGCGCCGGATCTCGGTCTTCCGGCCTTCACGGAGGGCGTCGATGGGGCGGCCCGGCAACGACTCGTCAGGGGTAAACAACCACCGGACAATGTCCTCATCGCTGAAGCCTGAATCGGCGAGCACGATGATAGTCCCCTTGAGGCTGTCCACCACCGCGCCCTCGAAGATGAATTCTGCGGGAACGCTTCGGACGTTGCGTTCCTTGCTGCGGAGGGCAATCAGCGACTTCTCGTCGAGGAGGCCATGGACCTTGGTGATGGGCACATCCAGTTCGAGTGCCACCTCCGGCAGGTTCAACCATGCGGGCACAAGTTCTTCGAGTTCATTCACCCCCTAAGGGTGCCAGATGTGAGGCCTCCGCTCCACTTCTGCTATCGACACGCCGACGGGGCTGTAAAGGTGTGACCCAGGACTATTGTGCTAGGCAACTTTTGGTGTAGATTCTCATGAGTCACACCAGTAACACCAGTCACTTTTTACTCTCGCGCACCATCAGATGATTTTGATTGAGGACCCGACGACCCTGGTCGATCGGGCCTGTTTCGGCCATCGGCGCGGCCCGTTCCGTTGACCATAGATTGAGGATTAGACCATGACTGCCCAGCGCCCGTCATCGCCGCTGTTCGGATCCCAGGCACGTGCCCGGGGCACCCGCCTTCCCAGCCGCTTCAACATTGCGGTATCCACCGCCGCGATCCCCGCCATGCTGTTCTCCGCCGTCGCCCTGGCCCAGCCAGCCAGCGCCGCGCCGGTGACGGTCAATGCCCAACAGGCACCACGCCTTGCCCCTGCGGTAATTGTCCCGGCGGGCCTGACGTCCGCCACCGGGAACGTTGCCGCCCGGATTCCCAGCTTTGTGGCACCCGCCCAGAGTGCCCCAAAGACCTACACGGTCAAGGCTGGCGACACCATCAGCGGCATTGCGCTCAAGCACGGGGTGGACACCAGTTCGGTCCTCACTGCGAACGGCCTCAACGCAAGCTCGCTGATCCACCCGGGTCAGAAGATCAAGCTCAGCGGTGCACCAGCCAGCAAGCCTGCGGCGAAGCCCGCTGAGGCTGCGCAGCCGAGCGCAGCGGCCGGATATACGGTCCGGGCCGGTGACACACTCAGCGCCATCGCGGCCACGCACGGCGTCAGCCTCAGTACGGTCCTGAAGGCCAATTCGCTGTCGATGACGTCGGTGATCTACCCCGGCCAGAAGCTCAAGCTTGGCGGCTCAGCCGAGGTCTCGGTGGCTTCAACCGAGATCGCTCCGGCGGCACCCAAGCCAGCTGCACCTGCGTCCACCGGGTCCTACACCATCAAGGGCGGTGACACCCTTGGCGCCATCGCCGCAAAGCACAACGTGAGCCTCAGCGCACTCCTGAAGGCCAACAAGCTCAGCGCGACAACCATGATCCACCCCGGGAAGAAGCTGACCATCCCCGGCCCAGCCGCACCCACCACTGCACCTGCAGCGGAGACCGCGCCCCCGGCCGACCTGGTGCCGTCCACATTCCTGCACTACACCTACCCCCAGCACGTGGTGTCGGAGGCAAACCGGAACAAGCACCTGCTGAATTCCCTCCCGGTTCCCAGTAATGAGGCAATGAAGACCATCGTTGCTGACACCGCCCGCTCGATGGGCGTGGATCCGAGCCTCGCACTTGCCGTGTCCTACCAGGAGTCGGGATTCAACCAGCGTGCCGTTTCCCCGGCCAACGCCATCGGAGCCATGCAGGTCATCCCCATGTCAGGCGAATGGGCATCGGACCTCGTAGGACGAAAGCTGAACCTGCTGGACCCTCACGACAACGCAACCGCCGGCGTTGCGATCCTGAAATCCCTGATCCGGACCAGCCCCAACCTGGAGGATGCCATTGCGTCCTACTACCAGGGGCAGTACTCGGTGAGCACCCACGGTATGTTCAGCGACACGAAGAGCTACGTCGCTGCAATCAAGTCACACCAGGCGAACCTGCGGTAACTCCCCCGAGGGACGACCGGTGAATCGGGGTGGAATCGGGTGTCGATTCCACCCCGTTCCATGTCTGCACTTAGGATCGAAGGGTGCATGAACGGCAGAACGACCCGCTGGTGGGCTCGGTGGTGGACGGGCGGTATCTCGTGCTGTCGCGCCTTGCGCGGGGCGGCATGTCGACCGTTTACCGTGCCACCGACCAGCGCCTTGACCGCGACGTGGCCTTGAAAATTCTGTACCCCCACCTCGCCGAGGACGCCAGCTTCCTGGACCGGTTTGAACGCGAGGCGAAGTCAGCGGCACGGCTATCCCACCCCCATGTGGTGGGCGTCCTGGACCAGGGAGTCGAGGACTCCGCTGAGCGGTCACTCGCCTACCTGGTGATGGAATATGTGCCAGGCAAAACGCTTCGGGACCTGCTGCGGGAGAAGGGGCGACTGACCCCCCGGATCGCTCTGGCCATGATGGATCCCGTGGTTGAAGGCCTGGGCGCGGCTCACGACGTCGGGCTGGTCCACCGCGATGTGAAACCCGAGAACGTCCTGCTTGCCAGCAACGGCCGGATCAAGATCGCCGACTTCGGCCTCGCCCGCGCGGTCTCCACCACCACCAACACCGGCACCCTGATCGGCACGGTCGCCTACCTGTCCCCCGAGCTGGTCACCGGCGGAGGTGCTGACGCCCGCAGCGACATCTACTCGGCTGGCATCATGCTGTTCGAACTCCTCACCGGAAAGCAGCCCTACACCGGCGATGTTCCCATCCGGGTGGCGCTGCAGCACGCCAATTCCACAGTGCCAGCCCCCTCAACCCTGGTGCCCGGGCTCGCGGCGGACATCGACGAGCTGGTCCAGTGGTGCACATCGGTCGACCCAGAGGATCGGCCCATCGATGGCAACGCCCTCCTCGGCGAACTCAGGCACATCCGGACCACCCTGACCGACGAGCAGCTGGACTTCGAACTTCCCGACGATGACGAGGGTAGAGACGACGCCCCCACAGCGGCGACCGGTGCAGTGCCCGGCGGGACCGAAGTGATCGATTCCCTCGCCGGCAGCGGCGCCACCGAGGTGATCGGCGGACGTGGCGGCCCGAGACCAACAGAGGTGATCGGGGCTGACCAGTTCAGGACGTCGGTGATCGCCAACGACGTCCAGCACACCCGCGCGTTCCGGACGGCACCGGAACCTCAGTCCGCTCCGCGGCAGGAGCCGGATTCGAAGACCCGCGACAAGGCAGCAGCGCGGGACTTCAAGGTCTATCAGAAGCAGCAGGCAAAGGCGGCCCAGCGCCCCGAAAAATCCCTGCATCCGGGACACCGGGGCCGCCGCAACGCACTCTGGATTGTCCTGTTGCTCCTCCTTGCAGGCTTGGCGGCAGGGGTCGGCTGGTTCTTCGGCGTCGGTCCCGGCGCCCTGGCCACCATGCCCGACGTCGTCAACCGCTCGGTGGCGCAGGCGGAACTGCTGCTGGCAGAGAGTGGCCTTGACTCCCCCCGCTCGGAGGAGGAGTTCCATGACGAGGTGGAGTCCGGCCTGGTGATCCGCAGCGAGCCGGCGGCGCAGACACAGCTTCGCCGCTACGAGTCAGTCGAACTGTTTGTCTCCAAGGGTCCCGAATTGTTCGCTGTCCCCAACGTGGTCAACCGCAGCGAGGCGTCGGCGACTGAACAACTCGGCGGAACCGAGCTGGCGGTCGGCGAGATCACCCGGGAGTTCAGTGCCGATGTCGCAGACGGGCTGGTCATCAGCCAGACGCCCGCCGCTGGCGAGCAGTCACCGCGCGGGACAGCGGTCAACCTGGTGGTGTCGCAGGGCCCGGAGCCCATCGACGTCCCGGTGGTGTCCGGCCTGTCCAGGGCCGAAGCTGTTGAAGCGATCGAGGCCGCTGGGCTGGTCGCCGCCGTCGCACCCGACGGCGAGAACAGCCGGGACATCCCCGAGGGAGCCGTCGTCGGACAAAGCCCATCAGGCGGGCAGCTCACCCGTGGCGAGACCGTCACCCTGACGTTGTCCCTCGGCCCGCGCCTCGTGGAAGTGCCCAACGTGTTCTCCCAGCGGGAGGAAGCGGCAGTGGCCGAGCTTGAGGCGGCCGGTTTCGTCGTCGTCGTTGACTACACCTTCGGCAGTTCCGTGCTGGGGCTGGTAGCGGGCCAGGACCTGACCGGTGAACAGCCCGAGGGGTCGACGGTCACCATCACAGTCACGTAGCCGTCTCTCATTCCCGAACCACCGGGGTGCGCCCCAGAAATACTTCGGGACACAACAAAGGCGAAGCGTTTCCGCTTCGCCTTTGTTATGTGCTGCTAGCGCTTGGAGAGTGCTCCGGCAACCAGGAATGCCATCTCAAGGGACTGCATGTGGTTCAGACGGGGATCGCAGACCGATTCGTAGCGTTCCAGGAAGGCTTCCTGGTCCACTGGATCGGCGCCACCCAGGCACTCGGCGACGTCGTCGCCGGTCATTTCGACGTGCAGGCCACCCGGGAAGGTCCCCAGCGAGTTGTGAACCTCGAAGAAGCCGCGAACCTCGTCCATGACGTCGTCGAAGTTGCGGGTCTTGTAGCCGTTCGGCGACGTGACGGTGTTCCCGTGCATGGGGTCGGAAACCCACAGCACCTGGGCGCCGGAGTCGGTGACCTTCTGGACCAGCTTGGGTAGCTTCTCGCGGATGTTCCCGGCACCCATGCGGGTGATGAAGGTCAGGCGGCCCGGTTCGCGGTTGGGGTCAAGCTTGTCGATCAGGGCCAGCGCATCGTCCGGGGATGTGCCGGGGCCGAGCTTGACGCCAATCGGGTTCCGGACCCGGGAGAGGAAGTCGATGTGCGCGCTGTCGATGTCGCGGGTGCGCTCACCAATCCACAGGAAGTGGGCCGAGGTGTCGTACGGCAGGCCCGTACGGGAGTCGGTCCGGGTCAGAGCCCGCTCGTAGTCGAGCAGCAGGGCCTCATGGCTGGCGAAAAACTCCACCCGCTTCAGCGCCTCGAAGTCGGTGCCGCATGCGTCCATGAAGCGGACGGCGCGGTCGATCTCACGGGCCAGCGACTCGTAGCGCGAGTGCGCGGGGTTGGCGGTGAATCCCTTGTTCCAGTGGTGCACCAGGCGCAGGTCGGCGAAACCGCCCTGCGTGAAGGCACGAATCAGGTTCAGGGTCGAAGCCGACGTGTGGTACGCCTTGACCATGCGGGAGGCGTCATGGCCCCGCGATTCTGGGGTGAAGTCGTAGCCGTTGACCATGTCGCCGCGGTAGGCGGGGAGGGTCACGCCTTCACGGGTCTCGTCGTTCGATGAGCGGGGCTTGGCGAACTGTCCGGCCATCCGGCCCATCTTGATGACGGGAAGTGATGCGCCGTAGGTCAGTACCACTGCCATCTGGAGGATAGTCCGGACGCGGGCGCTAATCCGGTCTGCGGTCGCGCCTTCGAAGGTCTCGGCGCAGTCGCCGCCCTGGAGCAAAAACGCCTTCCCCTGCGCGGCGGCGGCCAGGCGGCTGCGCAGCACGTCGACTTCACCGGCGAAGACCAGCGGTGGAAGGGTGGAGAGCTCCTTGACGGAGGCCGAATACACGCTGCTGTCCTGCCAAGTGGGCTGCTGCGAAATCGGCAGCTCGCGCCAGTGATCGAGCATGGAATCGGCCTGCTGGCTGCTCTGCCCGGCTGAGGAAACGGTGGAATCGGTGGGTGCAAGGATATCAGTCACCAGTTAAGCGTAATGGTTCAGGCAACCCGTAGTGGCCAGGGCCGTCACGCAGCCGGGCGGCGCTGTCATATTGTGCCGGCCATTACTACCGGTTGCGGGTCAGCCAGGATGGGAGCTTGATGCTGGTGAGCTTGTCGCGGACCGAGGCCTTGTCGGTCACCAACGCGTCAGCCGCGTCCTTCCCGGTTCCACCCTTCCCGGCGTCGACGTCCACCTTGGGCCCGGTGGGTTCGTGATCGGTCGACGTCGTATCGGTAGCTTTTGTCTCTGACGCCTTCTTGTCGGAGACTTTCTTGTCAGCGGACTTCTTTTCTGTGGCCTTCGCGGCCGCCAGCTTTTCCTTGACACTGCTCGCGTACACGTCCACGTACTCCTGGCCGGAGAGCCTCATGAGTTCGTACATGATCTCGTCGGTGACTGACCGCTGAACAAAGCGGTCCTCCGCGAGTCCCTTATACCGGGAGAAGTCCAGGGGTTCACCGACGATGATGCCGATCCGGCGAATGTTGGGGATGCGCCTGCCGATGGGCTGCACCTTGTCGGTGCCGATCATCGCCACCGGGATCACCGGCACACCCGTGGCCAGAACCAGCTTGGCAACGCCTGTCTTCCCGCGGTACAGACGTCCATCCGGGCTGCGCGTTCCCTCGGGGTAAATCCCCAGGATGCCGCCGCCGTTGAGCACCGCTTCCCCGGCGCTCAGCGAGGACGACGAAGCAGCACCGCCCGAACGGTCCATCGGGAGCTGGTTCGAGAGACGGAAGAACATCGCGGTGAGTTTGCCCTTAATACCCTTGCCCGTGAAGTACTCGGACTTGGCCAGGAAGATCACCGGGCGCGGCACCGCGATCGGCAGAAATATGGAGTCGGAGAAGGAGAGGTGGTTGCTGACCAGCACTGCTGGGCCCTCTGCGGGGACATTGTCCATTCCCTTTACCCACGGGCGGAAGAGCAGACCCAGAATCGGACCCACAATGATCCGCTTCATGAACCAATAAAACACGCTGACAGCCTTCCTAGACCCGGACGGGACCACACGGGAATCCCCCACTGATGATCGCGCTTTTCCTTGAGAGACTACTCTAAGGGGCGCCTCCGCTGGTAAGGCATCGACAGCAGGTGGCACGATGGGGCTATGACATCCAGTGCCGGCCCGGTCGCCTTCTCCAACGATGGTTTTGGGGAGGCCTCCCGCATTGGGGTAGTGATGAGCCACGGCTTCACCGGATCCCCGGTCAGCCTGTTGGAATGGGCGCGGTATCTTGCGGACCAGGGGTATGCGGTGAGGCTGCCGCTGCTTGCCGGGCACGGAACCACCTGGCAGGAGCTGGCCCGCACTCCGTGGCAGCACTGGTACGCCAGTTATGAGGCCAGCTACCGGGAACTGGAAGAATCGACCGACGTGGTTGTCGCCGCTGGACTTTCAATGGGTGGAACCCTCGCCCTGCGGCTGGCAGCATTGCAGCCGGTGGCTGGCGTCGTCGTCGTCAATCCGGGCCTGACCATCGCCGATCCGCGGGCGCGCTACGCGGGACTGCTGAAGTACGTGATGCGGTCGGTGCCGGCGATCGCCAACAACATCAAGAAGGAAGGTCTCGACGAGGGCGCCTACGCGCGGACCCCCGTCGCCGCCGTCGTTCAGCTCTCCAAACTGTTCCGGGAGACGGTGGCGCAACTGCCCAGCGTTACCGCTCCGACGCTGGTTTTTCGTTCATCAGTGGACCCGGTGGTACCGGAGAGCAGCATCGAGGTATTGCAACAGCGGATCGGGAGTGCTGAACTGGAGATTGTCCGTTTGGAGAACAGCTATCATGTTGCGACCATGGACCATGACGCGCAGTCAATTTTTGAACGCTCAGCGCAATTCATCCAGCACGTGACGGCAGGTAGCACCGCATGACATCCCGAGGTCAGGAACCCAACGAGTCCACCGACGATGCCGTGTGGCAGGATTTGGTGGCGCGGCTGGAGCAGACTCCCAGCGCGCCGGACAGGGCGGGCGAAGAAGCCCCAGCGCCGGCACCCGAACGTAACGCGGGTGTGGGGATGTCCGATCAGGAGCGGGTGCGCGCTCTGTTCGAGAATCAGCCCCGCCGCTCCCCCGCAGGTCCCCGCGACTACACCCCGCAGGAATCCGACGACGACGAGGACGAGGGGTATCACCCGCCGGAGCCACCGGCTTTGGGCACGGGCGAACCGCTTCTGGTGCTCGCCTGGTTCGGTGCCGTCGGTGGACCGATCGCCCTGCTGCTCCTCGCCATGTTCTGGCGTGCAGCACCGCTCATGATGATGCTGGGAGTGTTGGCCATCTTCCTGGTCTCGGTTGCCTTCCTCATTTTCCGGCTCCCCAAAACCCGCGACTTCGACGACAACGGCGCGGAAGTCTAGCGAGGCTTTTGCCCAGGTAGACCTGCGGTTCAGTCACCCGGGAACGTGGAGCGTTTCGGCCCGTGGGGTGGCAGAGGAGTTGTCGCGCCGGCCTCCCCGTTGCGCGGCGGCTCCGGCGATCACCACCAGGGCAATCCCGATGATCTGCAGGACCCCTAGCTGCTGTTGAAGAATGATCAGCCCCAGCAACACCCCAAACGCCGGCTCGAGCGCCATCAGGGTTCCGAAAGCCGTCGGGGTCATTCGGCGCAGGGCGAGCATTTCCAGGGCGAAGGGCAGCACCGGCAGCAGCACCGCAAGCCCCAACGCCGCAATGAGGATGCTTGGGGTGATCTGCCCGACGGCCTGGGGGATGCCGATGGTTGCCGCCGCGAGTGCCGCAATCGGCACGGTCAGTGACAGGGAGCCGATCCCGGTAAAGCGGTCGCCGATGCGCTGTGTCAGCAGAATGTAGACCGCCCACCCGACGGCGGCCATGGCTGCGAACCCGACCCCGGTGGGATCGAACTCTCCCCGCCACGGTTGGGTCATCAGGACCACACCGAGTAGGGCGAGCGCTGGCCATAGCAGGGCGCTTCGCCGGTGGCTGCGGATCGCTGCGACGGTCAGCGGTCCAAGGAACTCGATCGCTACGGCGGTTCCCAGGTCGATGTGCTCCAGCGCTGCGAGGAACCCGACCGTCATGACACCCGTTGCAAGGCCGAGGCCGAGGATGGTGGGGACGTCCTGCCGCCGGATCGTGCGCAGCGGCGGGCGGACCAGGAGGATCAGGATGATCGCTCCCATACTCAGGCGCAGCCAGGCAGTTCCCGCGGGTCCAACGGCTCCGATCATCTCGACCGACAGGGCGGAGCCGAGCTGGACGGACAGCATCGCGGTGACCGCCAGCCCCCACGGCGGGATCGGAAGTGTTCTGGTCATGGCTGTTCCCGGGGGGTCTCCATGAGACGCCTGGCCACCTGCACATCGGGGCCGAGCCGTTCCAGGTGGGTGCACAGGTCGGCGGTGGCTTGGCCGAGCGCCTCGTCCGAGAGTGGAGCCAGCGCGTCGAGGATAAACAGCGCACTGGTGGTGTGGTCATGGAGCTGTGTTCGCCGTCCCTGGCGCCAGTTCCAGCGCCGGCAGGTGACTCCGGCGTCGTCGCACCACACCACTTCGCCCGGTTCCGGGTGTTCCACAGTCGCTTCTCCGCTGGTTGCGGTATCGAATGGTTCGGTGCCGTTGGCGCGGATCAGCCGTGGGGCGCCAACGTAGCCGGCCAGGTCCTCTCCGCCCAGGGGGATCTGGTGCAGGACCGAGATCGCGTTGTACATGTCGGTCAGACGGTTTACCCGGGGCAATCCGGTTGCGGCCCGGCGCACCAGTGCCTCAAGACTGTTCCTGGTGCGCTGCGGTTTGGCGCCGAAGGCCCGGTAGGCATCGCGCCACGCTGCCACGTGCGGCACCTCCTCCACCGGTCCGGCGGCGAGGAGCTGGACCGCGAACGCTTCGGCCTTTTGCAGGAGTGCTTCGCTGACGTCGTCGCTGGGGCCCGGCACCAGACCATCGACGGCGATGAGTACGGCCCGGTAGTCCGGGCGCAGGGCGAATACCTCGGGATCCACCCGGGCGGACTCGACCAGGTGCTGCAGCGTGCCCTGTTCACTCATTGCTTGCCTCCGATTGAATGCCCCAGCCCGACGCCAGGCTCAAAGACGGCCATGGTGAATCGGGTGGGTTCGGCTGTGTCGTTCCGGTAGGAGTGGTCAACATTCCCGGGGAAGGACAGTGCGTCTCCCGGCCCGAGCACGATTGGCTGGTCATCCACCACGACCGTGAGCGACCCTTCCAGCACCTGGAGCAATTCCTTGGTCCCCTCAGAGTGGGGCTCGCTTGGATGGTGATCGCCGGGCACCATGAACCATTCCCAGAGTTCCACGACGTCAGGTGATTCGGTGCCCGCTACGAGGATGCCGCGTCCGCCGGCCTCCGACGTCCAGAGCGCGGCTCCCTCGCCATTCCTGGTGACGGTGACGGGTTTGGGCGCAGGCGACTCCACCAGGGCCGGAAGTCCGACCCCCAGGGCGTCGCTGATCCGCAACAGCGTCCCGACACTGGGGTTTACTGCGCCCTGTTCAACATTGATCAGCATTCGTCGGCTCACTCCGGCGGCCTCGGCCAACTGCTCGAGTGTCAGGGAGCGGGATTGCCGCTCCTGCTTGACCCGTGCCCCGATTGCCGCTGCGAGAGCGGTGGTACTTGCATCCATAAGTGCATGATACTGCACTATTAGTGCAGCATGCATCCTGCTCGTACTTCCTTGACGGCCGGGTGACTTTTATTTGGGGCGCTTGGTGCAGTTGTGGAGGGCACTCCCGAATACGGGCCGGGTGCTTGTGCAGTTGTGGCGGGTGCATGAATTTGCCCCCCGCTGCTTGTGCAGTTGTGGCGGGTCCTCCCGATTACGCGCCGGGCACTTGTGCAGTTGTGGCGGGTGCGTGAATTTACCCCGCGTTGCTTGTGCAGTTGTGGCGGGTGCAGGTCGCAGGCACCCACCACAAGTGAACGAATGGTGGAGCCTACCCACCACAAGTGCACACCTTAAGATCGCGGCGGGTCCCACAGCTACTCTGCGAGCGTGTCAGCAGCCAACCCCGGCGGGGTTCTCTAGGCAGTTATCCGCGACACTGTGCCGCTCACTGCGCCAGATACTCATCAGGTGCGGTTCCGACGAGACCCGGGCGAGGCCTGCCACCGGTAACCACGGCCCGCCATCAACCGAGTAGTCCCCGGCGAACAACGTGTCCAGCTGGACGAAGTAGTCGCCAGTTTCCGTATACAGATGACTCGTGGGGGTTTCGGTATCAAACCCGTCGCCTGGGACGGCGCTTCCGGGGTTGGAGGTGGTCAGGCTTGTGCCGTCACCGTAGGACCATTCATAGGAGACCGGCCAGGCACGCAGTTCGATCTGGGCGTTCTGGAACTCGAAAGTGAATTCCTGGTCATTGGCGACGGCGTAAAGGTTGCTGTGGGCGTTCCGCAACCCAAACTGGTCTGGCTGAGAAAAGACACCCGCAGCCAGAATCGGCTGACTCTCGAACTCAGTCAACGTGATGATGATCGGTGCTTCCCCGAGGGTTTCGGCAGTCGGTGCCACCGGTGGTTGTCCCGGGTAAAGGCACCCGCTCCGTCCCGTCGCCGTCTCAGTGGGTGGACTTGTGTTCCGGTTGACCTCAATCCACTGCACCAACATCCCGTCGGCCTGCGCATCACACTGGGCGTTCAGCTGCACACAATATCCGGGATCCATGAAGTCTTGAGCGCCGGCTGTGCAGACCCGCTCGTAGATGTAATCGATCCCGTCATCGGTTGGAAGGTAAGCGTTGGTAGCTCCGGCGGCTTCCCGTTGCCCTGAACCACCAGAACCGCCTTCGGCAGACCCAGAATAATTGGTCACCTGAACTGTGTTGCCAGCTGCATGTGCGGACGGTGGCGGTGGCTCCTCAGCTGCGGCTGGATCAAAGACAAATGAGAAAACGGCCACTAAGCCCAAGGAAACTAGGAACCGCCCTGCGTTGCTCCGAGAGTTCATGTCAGGTTCCTTCCGGCTTGCCATAGTCCAGAATTTTCCAAGCCCCATCTGAGTAGTCGGCAAACATCACATCAATCACCGGCGTCGGAGACGGATCGGTTCGTATCTCCGATCCATCCGATTCGAAATAGGTGATGTCAGCCTGGCGGTTTTCGACGAAGGACTGAAATGATCCAGAAGTGTTCTGCTCAAACTCGCTAGCGAAGTTGAGCACTTCAAACTCCCCGCCGCTCAGCCATCGTCCTTGCTCGTAAATTCCCTGGACTACCTGCTTGATATTTGAGCAGCTTGCACACGCTGGATCAGTCACCGCATCGAACTCAGCCCAGTCGTTGGTGATGTACCCGTAGCTAAAGAGTTCGAACCAGTACTCGGTGAACGCCTCCAGGCCTTCTACCGAGTTCTCGTCGGCGAGGGCGGGTTTCTCGGGCACCGGGATGTTGGCGGCTGGACCGTCTGACGACGCTGCGGTCGGTTCGGGCGCGGCGGGTTCAGACGGTGCAGTCGTCTGTGTGTGCGACGGGCTTGTGGGTTCCGGAGCCGAGGCGGAGGTCTCCCCCGCAGTGGGGCCCGGCGGCGATGCATCGCCCTGACATCCCGTCACCAGTAACCCGAACACGACGGCAACCACAACGGTCCGGCCGCGCGGGTGGAACAAACTGCGCGGGTGGAACAGGCTGCTGGGAGCGAACAAACTGCGGAGCGGGACCAGACGGCGGGGCGGGGACATGCTACGAGGCTGTGACACTGTGACTCCCGGGGATGTGGGGCCGAGTCGAAGCTATCGAAAGACAACAGAATAGCGGAATCCGAAATTTTGCCAACAGTTATCCACAGCCCGAAAGAGTCAGCTCCGGGAGGTTCGCGCGCCTCTCAATCGCGGACTGAGCCGGGATAGATCCGCCGCTCCCACCAGCCCCGCGTAAGGCCCCAAAGCTGCTGCCTCCACTCGGGCAGCTGGACGAAAACCCCTGCCCGTGAGGTTCCGCGCGAACGCCCGGCGGGCCGGCTCCAGCAGCAGGTCACCCGCAGCCCCCAGACCGCCGCCCACCACGAACGTCCCAGGGTCCAGCGCCGCCGCCAGGTTGGCCATCCCCAGCCCAAGCCACTGACCGACGTCGTCCACAAGTTCCCGGCAGGCAGGATCGCCCTCGAGCGCCAGCTTGGTCACCACGGCACCGGTGATGAGCTGGGGGTCGCCGTCGACCTCGCGCAGCAGAGCCTGCGCCACAGGCGAATTTGCCACCGCCAGTTCACGGGCCTCGCGCCCGAGTGCGTTGCCCGAAGCGTACTGCTCCCAACACCCGCGGTTTCCGCACTCACACCTGTGCCCCTGCGGCACGATGATCTGATGCCCAAATTCTCCAGCGACGCCAAAGCGCCCACGCTCCAACGCGCCGTCCATGATCATTGCCCCGCCAATGCCTGTCCCAAGGGTGATGCAGACCAGTCGGCTCTCCCCCTGTCCGGCGCCGAACCGCCATTCGGCCCAGGCGGCGGCATCGGCGTCGTTGACTACCGTCACGCGGCGGCGGAGGATCTGCTCCAGATTATGGCGGAGCGGCTCGTTCCGCCAGGCCAGATGGGGGCTGAACAGTACAGTCCCGTTGGTCAGGTCCATCCAACCAGCTGCCCCAATCCCGACGGACCGGATGCGGTATCCCAGCGACAGTTGGGCCACCAGTTCGGCGATGACCGCTTCCACGTGCCGCGGGTCCTGACCGGGTGTGTCCCGGCGTGCCTGCACCAGGATGTTTCCCCGGATGTCGACGACGCCAGCCGCGACCTTGGTTCCACCAATATCGATCCCAATGGCGAGCCCCCGCCGCAGGAAGTTCGGCGAATCGACTGGACCGGCAGCCACCCCCGGGCGACGTCGGCCCGGTCGTCCGCCCGGCCCAGGGACGCGCGGCTGGCCCCGCGGCCGGGGCGGTGCTGCGGCGTCCGTCTGCCTGATCATGGGTGGCCCTCTTCCCTGCGTCTGCTATTGGCGTTGCCTTACCGTTACCGATTCGTACATTACTGGAGAGTATTTACGCCTGTGGAACCTATAGGCTAAAGAAATCCCGCAGGTTTTGGAGATATCAAAGGAGATAGTCGTGCGCGAATACAGCGTCCCCGCCCTGGTGGACACCCCCCGTGACAGCAATATCACGGAGCTGGTTGTCAAACAGGCTTCGAAGCCCTCCAACCCGGCACTGTTCTCGAAGAAGGACAGCGCCGGCGAATGGCAGGACATCCGGGCGACTGAATTCCTCGCCGACGTCCAGGTGCTGGCTAAAGGTCTGATGGCCAGCGGCGTGCAGGCCGGCGACCGCGTGGCAATCATGGCACGCACCCGCTATGAATGGTCACTGGTTGATTTCTCGATCTGGTTCGCCGGAGCCATCTCGGTCCCCGTCTACGAGACCTCCTCCCCGTCCCAGGTCGGCTGGATCCTTGAGGATTCAGGGGCTATCGCTGCGTTCGTCGAATCGGCACGCCACGAGAACGTAGTCCGCCAGGCATCCGCCGCAGCCAACATCCCGGGCGCCCAGCATGTCTGGCAGCTCGACGGCAACGGACTCGACGCCCTGCGCAGCGCTGGCAGCGGCATCGACGACGCCGCCCTGGACGCCCGACGCCGGACCGCTGGCCTCGACGACGTCGCCACGATCATCTACACCTCGGGAACCACCGGCAAGCCCAAGGGGTGTGAACTGACCCACGGGAACTTCGTTGAACTCTCGGTCAACGCCCAGGCCGCTCTCCCCGAGGTCGCCCACGAGGGTGCCCAGACCATCATGTTTCTCCCCCTCGCCCACGTGTTCGCCCGGTTCATCTCGGTCCTGTGCGTCGCCGCTGGTGCCACGGTGGCCCACACCCCCGATGTGAAGAACCTGCTCCCGGACCTACAGAGCTACAAGCCCTCCTTTATCCTCGCTGTCCCCCGGGTGTTCGAGAAGGTCTACAACAATTCAATGCTCAAGGCCGAGGACGGCGGCAAGGGCAAGATCTTCCACGCTGGCGCCAAGGTGGCCATCGAATGGTCCAAGGCGGATCAGGCCGGCAAGGTCCCGTTGATGCTGAAGGTGAAACACGCCGTGTTTGACCGGATCCTGTTCAGCAAGATCCGCGAGGCGATGGGTGGACGCGTGGAGCACGCCGTCTCCGGCGGCGCGCCACTGGGTGACCGCCTGGGCCACTTCTTCCACGGCATCGGCCTGATGGTCCTCGAGGGCTACGGTCTCACCGAGACCACCGCCCCGATCACCGTGAGCACCCCGAAGAAGATCAAGATCGGCACCGTGGGCGCCCCGCTTCCCGGCAACGCCGTGAAGATTGCCGACGACGGCGAGATCCTCGCCAAGGGTGTCTGCGTGATGCGCGGGTACTACAAGCGCGACGACCTGTCCGAGGAAGCGTTCGTCGACGGCTGGTTCCGCACCGGCGACATCGGCGAGCTCGACGACGAGGGATTCCTGAAGATCACCGGCCGCAAGAAGGAAATCATCGTCACGGCTGGCGGCAAGAACGTGATCCCGGCGCAGCTGGAAGACACCATCCGCTCCAACGCCCTGGTATCGCAGTGCGTGGTCGTCGGCGACCACCGGGCGTTCATCTCCGCCCTGATCACCCTCGACGAGGAGGCCCTGCCGGGCTGGCTGGACCGGCACCAGCTGCCGAAGGACACCACCGTTGCCCAGGCAGCCGAGCACCCACTCGTCACAGCCGAGGTGCAGCAGCTGGTGGATCAGGCCAACGCGAACGTCTCACAGGCGGAGTCGATCAAGGCCTTCCGCATCGTGGCCACCGACTTCACCGAGACCAGCGGCCACCTGACGCCGTCCCTGAAGATCAAGCGAGCCCAGGTCCTGAAGGACTACTCCTCGGTGGTCGAATCGATCTACTCGGCGCCACGCTCGTAGCGGGTTTACCCGGCCTTCAGGGACAGGAGCGCGTTTTCGACAACCTCCGTGAGGGCCGGGTGAATCCAGTATTGCCCGCTGGCCATGGTCTGGGCGTCCAGGCCGAAGGACATGGCCTGGATCAGCGGCTGGATGATCATCGAGGCTTCGTGCCCCATGATGTGGGCTCCCAACAGTTGACCGGTGCCTTGGTGAGCGATGAGCTTCACAAAACCTGTGGTGTCTTCCATGGCCCAGCCGTAGGCGGTTGACCCGTACTGCTGCACAGCGACGGTGACCTCGAACCCTTCGGCCTCCGCCTTCGCCAGCGCCTCGGTCTCCGTCAGCCCGACGACGGCGATCTGCGGGTGGGTGAACACGGCGGCCGGGACGAACTGGTGGTCGCTGCTGCGCAGCTCATCGGGGTGGGTCACGTTGTGCGCGACGATCCGCGCCTCATGGTTGGCGACGTGTTTGAGCTGGAACCTGTTGCTGACGTCGCCCAGCGCCCATAGCCCGTCCACGGGCGCCCCATCCCGGAGCACCCGCTGGTGCGAGTCGACCACCAAGCGGCCATCGGCTTCCAGATCCAGCCCGACGTCGGCCGCTCCCAGTCGGTCGGTGTTCGGTACCCTGCCTGCGGCAACCAGGACGACGTCGACGTCGAGCACGCGGTCGTCGCCGTCGCCCGCCAGCACCGCGCGGACCGAGCCGTCGTCGTTGGCGGTGAGGGAGGAGACCGTGCGGTTGAGAACTACGTCCCACTGGCGTGAGGCTTCAGCGGTGAACGCCTCGGAGACGCTGTCGTCGAGTGACTGCAGCAGGGTCCCGGAGCGGTTGACCACAGTGACCGCCGACCCGAACGCGCCGAAGATGTGCGCGAACTCCGCGGCGATGTAGCCCCCACCGAGGATCAGGATCCGGCCCGGGAGCTCCTCCAGCCGCATGATGGTGTCGGACGTGTGGACCTGCGGCAGGGTGATGCCCGGGATGTCGGGAAGGAGCGCACGCGAGCCGGCGGCGATGACCACCTGCTCGGCGTGGATTTCCTCGCCCGCGCCGGTGACGAAGGACTTGTCGCCGGTGAACCGGACGTACTCCTCGTAGAGGGTGACGTTATCCAGTTCCTCGGCCCGGTAGTGTCGGCCGGCCTGGGAGATGGCATCGATGCGGGTGAAGATCCGGTCACGGATGGCCCGCCAGTGCACGTTGCGCAGCTCCAGGTCCACGCCCAGCCGGGAGGCCTCGCGCGCATCGGTGGCCTGCTCGGCCGGGTAGACGAACATCTTCGTCGGAATGCAGCCCACATTGAGGCAGGTCCCGCCAAAGGTTCCCCCATCAATGATCGCCACCTTGCGGTTGTCCCAATCCGGGGTGATCAGGCTGTTTCCGGATCCAGATCCGACGATTACCAGGTCGTAGTGGGTCATCGGCGGCCGCCGTTAGCGGAGCGTTCTTGCAGGGACATGGTTCCTCACGGGGTCAGTGGGGCGCAGCGAAGGGCGCCCGGTCTCCAGCAAAACACTAGCGCACCCTCCCCCGGGGCGAGGTACCGGTTAGGCGGGCTCCACCACGATCAGCAGGTCGCCACCCTGCACCTGCGACACCTTCTCGACGGCGACACGTTTGACCGTACCGGCGACCGGCGAGGTGATGCCCGCCTCCATCTTCATGGCCTCGATCGACGCGATCGTGCCGCCCTGTTCAACAGTGTCACCCTCGGCGACCGTAATGGTGACTGCCCCCGCGAACGGTGCAGCGATCTGACCGGGGATGGACTTGTCGGCCTTCTCCGCCGCCTTGACGTCGCTGTGGATGCTCCGGTCCCTGACGACGACGGGACGCATCTGCCCGTTGAGGGTGCACATGACGGTGCGCATGCCCTTCTCATCCGCCTCGGACACCGCGCTCAGCGTGGCGATGAGCCGGACACCCTTCTCCAGGGCGATTACATGCTCGCTGCCCTGCTGCAGTCCGTAGAGGTAGTCCCGGGTGTCCAGGACGGAGACGTCACCGTAGGTTTCCCGGGTGGCCAGGAAATCCTTGGTGGGCCCCGCGAACAACAGCCGGTTCAGGGTAGCGCGCCGCTGCGCGGAATCCCCGGTCAAGGCGGCCTGATCCACGCTGCTCAGCTCGGTATCGCGGACCTTGACCTCGCGGCCCTGGAGCGCCTTGGTGCGGAAGGGTTCAGGCCAGCCGCCCGGCGGGTCGCCCAGTTCACCGCTGAGAAAGCCGATCACGGAGTCGGGGATGTCATAGTTCTGCGGGTTCTGCTCGAAGTCCGCGGGGTCCACGTTGGTGCCGACGAGTTGCAGCGCCAAGTCTCCGACCACCTTGGACGACGGCGTGACCTTCACCAGCCGCCCGAGCATCCGGTCCGCCTCGGTGTACATGTCCTCGATAGCCTCGAACCGTTCCCCGAGACCCAGGGCAATGGCCTGCTGCCGTAGGTTGGACAGCTGGCCGCCAGGAATCTCGTGGCGGTAGACCCGTCCGGTGGGACCGGGGAGGCCGGATTCGAAGGGTGCATACACCCGGCGGACCGCTTCCCAGTAGGGTTCCAGCGAACACACATCTGCCAGGGAAATGCCGGTGTCGCGTTCAGTGTTGGCCAGGGCCGCGACCAGGGCCGACGCCGAGGGCTGGCTGGTGGTGCCCGCCAGGGAGGCGCTGGCGACGTCGACGGCGTCGACTCCCGCATCGACCGCGGCCAGCAAGGTGGCGAGCTGTCCGCCAGCGGTGTCGTGGGTGTGCAGGTGGACCGGCAGGTCAAAGCGTTCCCGCAGGGCGGTGACCAGCTGGGCCGCTGCGGCGGGCCGCAGCAGTCCGGCCATGTCCTTGATTGCCAGGATGTGCGCACCGGCGTCGACTATCCGCTGGGCCAGGTCCAGGTAGTAGTCGAGGGTGTAGAGCTTCTCCTCGGGGTCAAGCATGTTGGAGGTGTAGCAGAGGGCCACTTCCGCGACGGCGGTGCCGGTGGCGCGGACCGCGCGGATGGCTGGTTCCATTTGTGAGACGTCGTTCAGGGCATCGAAGATCCTGAAGATATCGATGCCGGTCTCTGCTGCTTCCTTGACGAAGGCCTCCGTGACCTCCTCCGGGTACGGGGTGTAACCGACAGTGTTGCGTCCCCGCAGGAGCATCTGCAGGCAAATGTTGGGCAGTTCCTTCCGGAGCGCGGCGAGACGCTCCCACGGCTCCTCTCCGAGGAACCGGAGGGCAACATCGTAGGTGGCGCCGCCCCACGCCTCCACCGAGAGCAGCTGGGGCATCCGCCGGGACACGGCGTCGCCGGCAGCCACCAGGTCCCGGGTGCGCACCCGGGTGGCGAGCAGCGACTGGTGCGCGTCACGGAACGTGGTGTCGGTGACAGCGACGGCGGTCTGGGCGCGAAGCTCGGCGGCGAACTTCTCCGGGCCGAGCTCCTGCAGCCGCTGCCGCGATCCTGGACCCGGGGCGGCGTCGTGCTCGCCGGCAACGGGGAGCTTCTCGGCCGGGTCGATCTCGACGAGCCGTTCGCCGTGGGGCTTGTTGACCGTGACGTCGGCGAGCCAGGTGAGCAGCTTCGTGCCCCGGTCGGCGGACACCCTGGCGGTCAGCAGCTGGGGGCGTTCGTCGATGAAGTTGGTGGCGACGTTCCCGGCGATGAAGTCCGGGTCATCGAGCACTGCCTGCAGGAACGAAATGTTGGTGGAGACACCCCGCACCCGGAACTCGGCGAGGGCACGCCGGGCACGGGTCACCGCGGACTTGTGGTCGCGGCCGCGGCAGGTCAGCTTCACCAGCATGGAATCAAAGTGGGGGCTGATCTCGGCGCCGGCATATACGGTGCCGCCGTCGAGCCGCACCCCTGCGCCGCCAGCGGACCGGTAGGCGGTGATCTGCCCGACGTCGGGCCGGAAACCGTTTGCGGGGTCCTCGGTGGTGATCCGGCTTTGCAGGGCGGCGCCCCTGACCTGGACGCTGTCCTGGCTCAGGCCCAGATCGGCCAGGGATTCGCCTGCAGCGATACGGAGCTGCGCCTGCACCAGATCGACGTCGGTGATCTCCTCGGTGACCGTGTGCTCTACCTGGATGCGGGGGTTCATCTCGATGAACACGTGTTGGCCGGCCCGCTCCCCGACCGTATCGACGAGGAACTCGACGGTTCCCGCGTTGACGTAACCCAGGGCCTTGGCGAAGGCAACGGCGTCGCGGTGCAGCGCCTGCCGGATGTCCTCGTCAAGGTTGGGCGCCGGGGCAATCTCGATGACCTTCTGGTGGCGGCGCTGGATTGAGCAGTCACGCTCGAAAAGGTGCATGACGTTGCCCTGGGCGTCGGCCAGAATCTGGACCTCGATGTGGCGGGGCCGGAGCACAGCCTGTTCCAGGAACATCGTGGGGTCGCCGAAGGCGGAATCGGCCTCGCGCATGGCTGCCTCCAGCGCGTCTTTGAGCTGCTCGCGCTTGTCCACCCGCCGCATGCCCCGCCCACCGCCACCGGCAACCGCCTTGGCGAAAATGGGGAACCCGATCTCGTCCGCGGCGGCGATGAGCTCGTCGAGGTCTGAGCTCGGCTGCGAGGACTTCAGCACCGGGATGCCAGCCTTACGTGCGGCCTCCAGCGCGTGGACCTTGTTGCCGGCAAGTTCGAGGACGTCTGCTGGTGGGCCGACGAAGGTGATGCCCGCCTCCTCGGCGGCCCGGGCGAGGCCGGGGTTCTCCGAGAGGAACCCGTAGCCCGGATAGATCGCATCGCAGCCGGATTCCTTGGCAACCCGGACGATTTCCTGCACGTCCAGGTAGGCACGGACGGGATGGCCTTCCTCACCGATGAGGTAGGCCTCGTCAGCTTTCTGACGGTGGATCGAGTTGCGGTCCTCGTAAGGGAACACTGCAACTGTCTTCGCGCCGGCCTCGAAGCCAGCGCGGAAGGCACGGATGGCTATTTCGCCACGGTTTGCTACCAGAATTTTCGAAAACATCGCTCTCCTGCGTACGTGCATCTCACCAGTGGATACGTGCGACCGTGTGCTACATCACGGCACTGCTCACCCTACCGCGCTGTGAGGTTCCACTCTTAACCCTTCGCAACATCGTGTTCCGGAAGCGGCGTGGGCTGGCTTCGTAACGGCACCCGGTCAACCTATGATGGGAGCGTTGTTCGACGAGATGTTAGGTATTGGGTTAAGAAGTGCAAGTAGTGAGCATCAGCAGTCTCAAGGGCGGCGTCGGTAAGACTTCGGTCACTCTCGGACTGGCATCCGCAGCGTTGGCAGCCGGCATTCCGACCCTGGTGGTGGATCTGGACCCGCACGCAGATGCCACCACCGGCCTGGGCGTGAAGCCAGGCGACCGGATCGACATCGGGCGGCTATTGAGGAACGCCCGCCGCGGCGACCTCCCCGCCAATGTGGCACCGAGCGGATGGGTAGCCTCCGCACGGCAACGCAACCTGCCGTCGTCGGGCGCCAAGCCCGTCCTCGATGTGGCCGTGGGCTCCGCCTACGCGGGTATCTATGACCGGCCCGATCTCGGCCGGCGGGACCTGCGCCGCCTGACCACCCTGTTGTCTCGGGTCGAGGGCTACGGCCTGGTCCTGATTGATTGCCCGCCGTCCCTGAACGGGCTGACCCGGATGGCGTGGACCGCCAGCAACCGGGTGCTGCTGGTCGCCGAGCCGGCCCTGTTTTCCGTGGCAGGGACCGAACGAACCATGCGCGCGATCGAGCTGTTCAAGCGGGAGTTCGCCCCGAACCTGTCGACTGCGGGGATTGTCGCCAACCGGGTCCGGCCGAACTCGAATGAACATACCTTCCGGCTTGCCGAGATGCGGCAGATGTTCGGTGACCTGCTGTTGAGCCCGATCATCACCGACCAGGAGAACTGGCAGCAGATCCAGGGTGCCGCCCATTCGGTGCACCATTGGCCAGGGGAATTGGCGCGCCAGACGTCCAGTTACTTTGACGAGCTGCTGAGGAACGTGGTCGACTCGGGGCGGCTGCGGAGCCGGGTGGCGCGTCGCGCCTGAGGCGTGGCGGGCGGGGCCTGCTGGGTTGAAATGACTGGCGGGCCCGACGGGATAAGTCGCTTGCCCCGGAAGGGGCGGGACTCCCTGTTGTGAGGCGGGAAGCTAGCTGATTTTGCGGGTGGCCCGGCGCTTGCTGAGTTCGTCGTCCGGGAAGTCCTGGTCCGCTGCGTGTTCGCTGGGTAGCGCAGCCAGGCTGCCTTCCACCTCGCGCCAGACCTTACCGACGGCGATGCCGAACACACCCTGGCCGCCCTGAACGAGGTCGATGACTTCCTCGGCGGAGGTGCACTCGTAGACGCTGGCGCCGTCGCTCATCAGCGTGATTTGGGCCAGGTCTTCGACGCCGCGTTCACGGAGGTGTTCGATGGCCGCACGGATTTGCTGCAGGGAGACGCCGGTGTCGAGGAGCCGCTTGACCACCTTGAGCACGAGGATGTCCCGGAAGCCGTAGAGACGCTGGGTGCCGGACCCGGAAGCGCCGCGCACCGCAGGTTCGACCAGACCGGTGCGGGCCCAGTAGTCGAGCTGGCGGTAGGTGATGCCGGCAGCTTTGCAGGCGGTGGGACCGCGATAGCCGGCGTCCTCGTCGAGGATGGGGAGGTCTTCGGTGAAGAGGAGGCCCTGTGCGCTGGCAGGGATGCCAGTTCCGGCCGCTACCGCGTTGGAACCCGTACCGGCGTCGCCTTTGGGACTCACGTGCTGCCTCCTCGTTCTGTTAACGGTTGGAATACTGGGCACGGCAGGCATTCGACACACACCAAGATTCTCAGGGTTTGCTCTCAAGTCTGCCCTGAGTTCATTGGTAGTGCAATGGAACCGTATGCTTCGACGTTAGATTGCCGGGCACCCCAGGTCAAAGATGCGGGCCATAAAGAGTTTGGCGTGTCGGGCCGTCAGCGCTCAAAATCCTCCGGCTCGACGTCAGCGAGGAACTCGCGGAACTGGCGCAGTTCCCGTTCGGCGTTCACCGGAGGGGTGGCGGGAGCTTCGTCGTCGTCGTCCTCGGTCGCCTCGGTGATCTCGACGCCAGCCTCGTCCATGACCGAGGGCGCGCAATAGATTGGGCAGGGGACGCGGAGGGCGACGGCGATGGCGTCGGAGGCCCGGGAGCTCACCGAGGTGCCGTCGTCGAACACCAGCTCAGCGTGGAAGACCGTGTCCTCCACGCTGGTGAGCTGCACCTGCCGGACGGACCGGCCCAGGGCGTGGACCACGCTGACCATCAGGTCGTGGGTCATGGGGCGCGGCGGGACGATGCCCTGCTGGACGAACGCGATGGCGCTGGCTTCAGGCGCGCCGATCCAGATGGGAATGTGGCGTTCGCCCTGGGTCTCCTTGAGGAGAACCAGGGGCTGGTTGGAGGGCAGTTCGATTCGTACTCCGACAACTTCTACTTCAAGCATTTGTGGGCCGCCTCAGCTATCCATGCGGGAAATTTGTCCCTGCACTAGCGCCGTGTGCAGGTTAAGGCACAGTTCGCTGATCTCGCGGGCCATTTCGGCGGCGCGGGCCTTGGAGGCGACGTCACGCCGGGAGGCGACGGGTGCAACCACCCGCTCGACGAGGCCCAGTTCGCGGTCAGCGGCCGCACGGAACGGGCGGAGGTGACGGGGTTCAATGCCGTGACCTTCGAGCAGCACGCACGCCCGCGTGATCCGCAGGGCGTGTTCGTCGAATCGCCCGTCGACCGGGGCGATCAGCCCGAAGCCCACCAGGTCGAGGACCAGCGCGTGCCGGGCCCCTGCCTCAGCTGTCAGGGTTTCAAGCGTGAGTGAACGGGTATAGGAGTGCAGGTCGCGGGACAACTGCTCGGAGACCATCCGCGGCGACAGGGTCATCCCGCCGGGGAGGGACTCGGGCTTCTCGCCGCGGTCGATCGCGTCGACGTAGTCCTTGATGACCTTCAACGGCAGGTACTGGTCCCGCTGCAGCGCCAGCACGAACCGGAGGCGCTCGACGTCGTGCGGTGCGTACTTGCGGTAGCCGGCGCGGGTGCGCTGCGGCGAGATCAGGCCCTTCTCTTCAAGGAACCTGATTTTGGACGCAGTGATCTGCGGGAAGTCCTCGGACAGCTCCGTCAGGACCTCGCCGATGTTGAGCACGTTGCCGTGGACTCGCTCGGGAGCGATGCCTACGGTGCGCCGTGCTGACTGGGGTGAGGGCATGCAGCGGGACCTATTCCTGTCCGAGTGGCGGGACTGGGGGCTGCTGTGTTGCTGCGGTCTGGGCGCTGTAGAAGGTCAAACGGAACTTGCCGATCTGAATTTCATTGCCGTTGCGCAGCACCACATTGTCCACCCGGTCATTGTTGACATAGGTGCCGTTGAGGCTGCGGGTATCACTGACAGTGAACCCGCCCTCGACGCGCTCAAATTGGGCGTGCTTGCGCGACACCGTGACGTCGTCGAGGAAAATGTCGGCGTTGGGGTGACGGCCGGCGGTGGTCAGATCCTGGTCGAGGAGGAATCGCGCACCGGCGTTGGGGCCGCTGTGGGCGATGAGCAAGGCCGAACTGCTGGGTAGGGCCGTAACTGCTGCCTGCTCTTCGGGGGAAAGCTTGGGGTCCACCACGGCTGCCGGTGCCAGTGCAGGGATTCCGATGGTGGTGGTCTCCGGCGACGGCGCCTGCTGCTCTGATCCGCCATGCGTGGCTGCGTTCTCGTTGCCAACCATTGGTGTTCCCTCCCCAAAATATGTGGCCAACCAGTCGAGAGACCGATTGGCCACCGTGTCCTTGCAACGGTGATCTTGCCTAGCTGTGCCGGACGTGCCCGGTCCCTCTAGCCTACCTGCTGTGAGTACTCCGTTGAACTCAGAAGTTCATCCACAGCCGAGGGATCGGTGACCTTGATTTCGAGGAGCCATCCTTCCCCGTACGGATCGGAGTTGATCAACGCCGGGTTGTCCTCGAGGGCCTCGTTGCGTGCCACCACTTCACCGGTGACGGGGGCGTAAATGTCGCTGACGCTCTTGGTCGACTCGACCTCACCCACCACATCGGCGGCGGTAACGGGTGACCCGGCCTCGGGCATCTGGACGTACACCACATCACCGAGGGCATCCTGGGCGAAGTCGGTAATCCCAACGCGGACCACACCGTCGTTGCTGGGCGTAGTCACCCACTCGTGGTCGGAGGTGTACTGAAGATTCTCTGGAACGTTGCTCATGGGCGGCCTTTCGTCATACTCCGGTCGACTGGGCGCGACGTCCTGGGGATGCCACTGATCGAGTATAGGCATAGTGCCTGGTCAATGGGCAGGTGCGCACTACCCACTGACCGCCGAGTGAGGAAAGATCGAACCATGACCGATCTGCCCTTCCCCCTCCAGCCCATGCTCGCCAAAGCCGTCAGCGAGGTGCCCGCGCCCGACACCGTGACCGGCGGCCTGTTGTACGAACCTAAATGGGATGGCTTCCGGGCCATCATCCACCGCGACGGCGACACCGTTGACATTGGCAGCCGCGGGTCCAAGATGCTCACCCGGTATTTCCCCGAACTGGTGGAGGCGCTGAAGGTTTCCCTTCCCGAGCGCTGCGTGGTGGACGGTGAGATTGTGGTGCGCACCGGATCCCCGGGCAATGAGCGACTGGACTGGGAGGCCCTGTCCCAGCGCATCCACCCCGCGGAGAGCCGGGTCCGCCTGCTCGCGGAGGAGACACCCGCCTCGTTTATCGCGTTCGATCTGGTGGCCGACGGTTCCGAGAACCTTCTCGACTCCCCCTTCTCCGAACGCCGCGCCGCACTGGAACGGATCGCGGGCGAGTTCACCGCACCCGTCCACCTGTCACAGACCACCGATGACGTGGAGCTCGCCCGCCGCTGGCTGGTTGAGTTCGAAGGTGCGGGGCTCGACGGTGTGGTCGCCAAGCCGCTCGCTGCCGGGTACGAGCCGGGAAAGCGCCGCATGCTCAAGATCAAGCACCACCGCAGTGCCGACGTCGTCGTCCTTGGCTACCGGGTGCACACCAGCGGTGCCGGTGTCGGTTCCCTGCTGCTGGGACTGTACGACGACGGTGAGCTGCGCAACGTCGGCGGCGCTTCAGCGTTCACCAACAAGCGGCGGCTGGAGCTGGTGGAGGAACTGGAGCCCGACGTCGTGCGGGACGCCGACGGCGATGCGGTGCGTGGTGAGACCGACCGCAGCCGGTTCAGCGGGAGCAAGGATGTGTCGTTTGTGCGCCTGCACCCCCGCCGGGTAATAGAGGTCAGGTATGACCAGATGGAGGGCTCTCGGTTCCGGCACACCGCCCAGTTCTCGCGGTGGCGGCCGGACCGTGACCCGGAGTCGTGCACGTTCGAGCAGTTGGAGGTCCCGGTGGCGTACGACCTGAGCGAGGTCCTCGCCTAGGTTACGTGCGGCCTGCTTGCCCTATTTATCCTTCCTGGCCTCGGTGTCCTACTTATCCTTTTTGGCCCGGCTGGGCTGGACGCGGGACGGCTCCCCCGGCATCTTGGGATAGTCCGGCGGGAATGGGAGTTCGCCCAGTCCCGAGTCGAGGTCGCGCTGCCACCAGCCCAGCAGTTCATCGATGGAGCCCGGCTTGTCATGGAAACGGGCCCATGGATCGCCAATGGTCTTGAGCCGGTCGGGCACGGTGAGGACTGTGTAGTTGCGGGGGTCGGCGTTCTCCAGTTCCTCCCACTCGATCGGGCAGGACACCGGGGCATGGGCCAGGGCACGAGGACTGTAGGCGCCGGCAATGGTGCGGTCCCGGTTGGCCTGGTTGAAGTCGACGAACACTTTCTCTCCGCGTTCTTCCTTCCACCACGCCGTCGTGACGGCGTCGGGCATCCGGCGTTCCAGTTCACGGGCGGCAGCAATCACCGCGTGGCGTACGTCCAGGAACTCCCGCACCGGTTCGATCGGCGCGAACACGTGTAGCCCACGGTTGCCTGAGGTCTTGATGAACGCCTCGAGCCCGGCCTCCTGCAGTACCTTGCGCAGCTCGATCGCGGCGGGGATGGCGTCGTCAAAATCGGTGCCAGGCTGCGGGTCAAGGTCAATCCGCAGCTGGTCCGGGTTATCCGAGTTGTCCGCCCGCGACGGCCAGGGGTGAAAGACGATCGTGTTCATCTGGGCGGCCCAGACAGCGGCGGCCGGCTCGTCGATGACGAGCTGGGGATGGGACCTGGCACTGGGATAGATCACCATCACCGACCGGATGTACTCGGGGGAACCCTTGGGCGGGTTCTTGGAGAAGAACTGCTCGCCCCCAATGCCGTCCTTGAACCGCTGCAGCGCCAGCGGACGGTCACCGTTGGCCGCGACGAAAGGCTCGCCCACCTCCACCAGGTATTTGGCCAGGTCCAGCTTCGTGATCCCAAGGTCGGGCCACAACACCCGGCTGGGACTCGAGATCCGCACATCACGGGTGCCATGGGGTCCGTCAACGGTCAGGACTGTCGCCTCAGATGCCATAGCTACAACATACTCCCGGGCCCGCTGGTTGTCCGGGAGGGAATCCCTTCCTTGCTCTGGTGAGCTGACGGTTCCCATGGATGGCAGTACCTGATCAAATGCAGCGGAAAACATTCTTAAAACATTCGTCATTAGATTGATTACTGCCGTTACAGTGGGGGCATCACGCACATACATTTATGTGCGACGGTCTCTTATATTCACTTCTTTCAACGCTGGGCCAGCCTTCTATCGGGAGTTTTTTCCAGGCGTGGAGTGGCAGAGAGTTCATGCTCATTAACGCACTACAGGAGCACATCATGACCAGAACAACCTCCCGCGGCAAAAAACGCATTTCGATCGTTATTGCATCGCTCTTTATGATCTTGGGTATTGGCGCAGCCTATGCCTACTGGACCTCCACGGGAACTGGGACGGGAACCGCTCAAACCGGCACCAGTGAAGCCTTGGAGATTACCTCGGAAGCTGCCGTCGGCACTATTGTTCCTGACGGTCCCGGCCAGACAATCGACTTCACCGTCACCAATCCCAGCGAAGGCTCGCTCTACCTCACAGGTGTCACTGTCGAAATGGCAACGGCCCCGGGAGTGCCCTGGGTCCCGACCGGTGACTGCTCCATCGACGATTACACGGCCGCCATCACCACTGCACCGACCGCGGGCGACATTCCCAGCCTGGGCACCGTCGACAACGGTGTGGCAACAGTGACCCTCGAAAGCACCGGAGTCAACCAGGACGATTGCAAGGGACAGGAAGTACCCCTGCTCTTCACGGCTTCATAACCACGAAACCAGGCTCCGTGCCTCACACCGCGCTTCTGCGGCATGAGGCACGGAGCCTGTGCCGTGATATCCGCCCCTCCCACCCGTAAGCGCGTCCGCGCCGAAGAGAAACCCACCTCTGCTGATGAGCATGCCCGCGAAGATCCACCTAGCACGTCACAAGGTTGGGATCCAGCGCGTCATCATCGGGATCATCGCCTCCATTTTGGCTGTTGCACTCACGGTTCCGCCGGGGTCCGCGTACTGGAGCAGCACGGGCACGCTATCGGCCACGACGGTTACCGGAACACTTGCTCCGCCCGAGGATGTTCAGGTGACGTCCGCGACGGCCGGCGAGGTTGACGTCGTCTGGTCCCGCGGCATCGGTCCACTCGACCCGACCGGCTACTACATCACCCGGGACAACGGTGGGGCAATCTCCCCCGCCTGCGGGAGTAACCCCGATCAGCTGATCACGGACACCCTGTGCACCGATACAGCGGTCCCCCCGGACGACTACACCTACACGGTGACCGCAGCGTTCCAGACCTGGACGGCTGTCAGTACTCCCAGCGAACCGGTGACGGTCGCCGAACCCAGCCTGCTTGGCGCTGCAGCAAACTTCTCGATCCTCGCCGGGACCATGGTGACCAATACCGGCGCAACATCTGTTAGCGGCGACGTCGGGGTCAGCCCCGGAACTGCAATCGTCGGATTTGGCCCCGGAACAGCCGGCGGCGACCTTCATTCAAACGACGCCGCCGCTGTGGCCGCGCAGGTAGCCCTTGACTCAGCATTCACCGAGCTTGCCGGCAGGCCAGCCGATGCGGCAATTGTCGACGACCTGGGTGGACAGGTCCTGACGGCCGGTACCTACAGCAGCATCGCCGCGTTGGCGTTGACCGGGAACGTCACCCTCGACGGCGAAGGGGACCCGAACGCTGTCTTCATCTTCCAGGCGGGTGCGGCTTTCAATACCGCCGCAGGCGCCACAGTCACCCTGATTGACGGTGCGCAAGCCCACAATGTCTACTGGGTAGTCACCGGCGCCGCCGGAACGGGCGCATCGTCGAATCTTGCCGGCACGATCCTCGCCCGCGGCGCCATCACCCTCGGCGCAGGGACCGCGCTCATCGGCCGGGCACTGTCCCGTGACGCTGTCACCCTGGCCAGCAACTCCGTCCGCTTCACCGAGGCCTTGCCGCCCACTATCGCGATCGACGGCGGGCCCTCCACCAGCACCAGGGACATCTCCCCCACCATCACCGGAACCACCAACGCTGCCCCCGCCAGCCCCATCACCGTGACCATTGCAGGCCAAACCCTCACCACCGTTGTAGGCGCCGGTGGAGTCTGGTCGGTCACCGCCGGCGACCTCGCCGCGGGCCAGTACTCCATCGTCGCCAAGGTCAGGGACAGCTCCGGCAACGGCAACAGCACTACCCAGACCCTTACCGTCGTCGTCAATCCGGCACCGATCGCCGTCGGTACCGCGAGCAGTTTCTCGGTGCTGGCTGCCACCAGTATCACCAACACCGGGGCCACCGCCCTCAGTGGGGACCTCGGGATCAGCCCCTCGACCGCCGTCGCCGGCTTCCCGCCGGGCACCTATGGCGGCACCCTCCACGCCGGCAACCCGACAGCGGCCACCGCCCAAGCCGACCTTGCGACCGCTTACACCGACGCCGCCAACCGTGCACCGCACACGAATGTGGTCGGCGACCTCGGCGGGCAGACGTTCCGCGTCGGGATCCATCGCACCATTGGGGCCATGTCTCTCACCGGAACGGTGACTCTCGACGGCGAAGGTGACCCCAACGCCACCTTCATCTTCCAGGCCGGCGCCGCCTTCAACACCGCGGCAGGTGCCAGCGTCGCCCTCATCAACGGTGCGCAGGCCCACAATGTCTATTGGGTGGCGACGGGAGCCGCGGGTGCAGGAGCCACCTCCCACCTGTCCGGCACCATCCTTGCCCAGGGCGCCATTACCCTCGGCGCAGGCACCACCCTGATCGGTCAGGCACTCTCACTCGACGCGGTGACGCTGGCTGACAACACCGTGCGCTTTACCGAGGCGTTGCCGCCTTCCATTGCGGTCGACGGTGGCCCCAGCATCACCACCACAGACACCACTCCGACCGTTACCGGCACCACCAGTGCCGCCCCGGCCAGTCCAGTTACCGTGACCATCGCCGATCAGACCCTCACCACCACCGTCGGTTCTGGCGGAGCGTGGGCGGTCACCGCTGCTGACCTGCCCGCGGGGCAGCACACCATTCTTGCCAAGGTCAAGGACAACTCCGGCAACGGCAACAGCGCCAACGCGACGGTCACCGTCGTCGTCAATCCAGCGCCCATCAGCCTGGGAACCGCCAGCACCTTCTCCGTGCTGGCAGCCACCAGCATTACCAACACCGGCGCGACGATGCTCAGCGGCGATGTCGGGATCTCCCCCTCCACCGCCGTCGCCGGCTTCCCGCCCGGCACCTACGGCGGAGCCCTTCACGCTGGCGATCCGACGGCAGCCGCGGCCCAGGCCGACCTGCTGACCGCGCTCGACGACGCATCGAGCCGCGCGCCCCACACCATTGTCTCCGGTGACCTGGGAGGGCAAACCTTCCGGGTCGGAATCCACCGCACCATCGCAGCCATGGCCCTCACCGGAACCGTAACCCTCGACGGCGAGGGCGACCCCAACGCCACCTTCATCTTCCAGGCCGGCGCCGCCTTCAACACCGCGGCGGGCGCCAACGTGGTCCTCATTAACGGCGCGCAGGCACAGAACGTGTACTGGGTGGTGACCGGGGCTGCCGGAATCGGCGCCGGTTCCGGGCTCTCCGGCACCATCCTGGCCCGGGGAGCCATCACCCTCGGCGAGAGCACCACCCTTGCCGGCAGGGCACTTTCCCGAGACGCCGTTACGCTCTCTGGCAACACTGTCAGCGGCGTGGATCCCGCGGAGTAGACGATGACCTGCGATGCAGTGCCGGATTTCGGACCCCTCGCAGGGTACGGACTATTGGTCGTGGTGGGTCTGATGTTTCTGGCCACCGTGGTGGCGTTGTGGTTCAGAAGGACGGCCACGGTCCGGATTGGTGCGCGGGTGTATATTCCCCTGGGGTTGGTGGCCGTGCTCGCTGGCTTCCTGGTCTCTCCCCCACACGCGCCGCCCGAAAAATGTGTTGCCGTTGATAACTCGCTGACCATTACCCAGTCTGCTGCGCCGATGGTGGTGGGTCCCGGGTTCATCCCTGCCGCTATCGCCGGGCAGGTCACCAACGACGGGACCGACGAAACGTTCATCACGTCGATCGAGGTCTCCCTGAGTTCCGTCACACCAGCCGAGAATGCGGGCCCGGGGACGTGCAACATCACCGACTATCTGGTGTTGAACAACTCGATGGCGGTCGGCTCGATGCTACATCCCGGGGATAGCGCCTCTTTCGCCGGTGCATCGCTCGGCTTCAACGACAAGCCGAGCAATCAGGACGCCTGCGAGGGGGCAACTGTGCACCTGAGAAACTCGGTGACATCCCAGTAGGACGCCGACGTCGAAAGGGACCGGATCAAGACTCGGGCTCACGGCAGTCTTGGGCCCTATGCTGTGCACTATGGATACGTTCGTGATCGCTGCCATCGGGGTGATGGTGGTGGGTCTGGTGTTCAACGTGGTCGCCCTCCGAGCGAACCCCGACCGAGGTCCTGAGGAACGCAAAGCCTTCGCCATTCCGATGATGCTCGCCTCGGCCTGTTACCTCGCGGGTGCAAGCTACCTCGGCATTGCGATCCTTATCTAGGGCCGGAGGACACACCTGGGACCGTTCCGGCTCGTAGTGCACCGAGCACGAAAAAGCCCGCCAATCCCGACCCTGAGGTCTGGATTGACGGGCTTCTATCTGTCGGGATGACAGGATTTGAACCTGCGACCCCTTGACCCCCAGGTGCCAGGAGTAGTCCTCCAAGGCCGAATAGCCTAGGGTTCTGCCTTCCCAGGGAGAGCTTCACACGTCACGCTTTGCATGGTTTTCAGGTCGTTGGTCACCTAATTGGTCCACTCCACCGCGGGGGCCAAAGCGCGTCCCGGCGCTCCCCGGAAACTTGAAGCGGGGCGGTCGATGGCTCTGCCGCCCGCTTCACCATGGCAGTCGATTGAACTCCTCGTCCTCGTCTTCAGCGAAAAGCTCATCAAACGTGGACGCAGATGACACCGGAAGAGAAACGACCTGTTTGCCAACCTGCTCGTTCAGGTTGTCCACTGCGAACTTGGTCTTGTACAGAGCGTGTCCACTCAAGTTCCGCGCACCTCGGAGCAGCCAATCCCACGAGTGCACTGCGATTCTGGCGGCCTCCTCAGACCGTGCCCGAGACGCCTGCCGCTCGGCTGCAGGATCGTCGCGGCCGATGATCACAAGGCCCGGAGCGCGCGTAGTAAGCCCGTGATAGCCCTGCTCCATCTGCGCATAGCTCACATTGCGAGTGAGCCACTCCCGCCAGTCCTCAACCTGCTCTATTGCGTGTCGCGTCTGTTGTGCGAGCTTGCCCTTGTTCGTCAGAATCTTATGCCGCGCGCCCTCGATCTCAATCGTCACCCATTGAGGGCCGACGCTATTGATACCTAGGACGAGGAAGTCGGGCACATATTCGGAGCCAAGTCGCGGCTTCGGAATCACGAAGGTCTTCCAGCCTCCGACGACGGTTGATGCCAGCAGTTCGGGATACTGGGTCAGCACTTTTTGCAGCGGCTCTTCGCGTTTCTCCCCTGATTCGAGCAACTCTTCGAGCGCTCGAATCGCCTCCGGTGCCGGTACGTGACTCTTGAGTTCGTACTTCGCCAGAGGAGCGAAATTATCTAGGTTCGTGGAGGCTGAGACGGTCGCGTTCAGCACAGACTCACCGACGCTCTTCACCGCAGCCGCATACCCCGGAGATCCGACGCGCTCGACCGTTTCGAGATTGTTCGGCCATGCGCTCCGAACTGGCTTTAGCTTCATGAAGATCCGGCCACTGTCCTGGATGGTGGAAATGACCCTGCGTTCACCGGCCTTCCAACCAGCACTCGAAACGACATCGCCGACTTGGGGTCGCAGGGCACGCAAGCCACGAATCGTCTTCAGGATGTAGCGCGACTCAAACCATGCCGTCACCTCCTCGTGCGTACCCGTAATGAGGGACTCGGTACGGGTGACGCCTAATTCGTCCTCGATGTCCCCGAGTACTTCGGGGACATCGTCAACCGCTCGGAACCCGATTCTCAGCTCGGCGCTCAGATGGTGACGTATCACCACCGCCGCGACTGGCGCCGGTAACGAACCGGAAAGCGGCACTCCGAGGCTCTTCGCGACGACCAACTGCTCGGCTGAGGGCCCGGTTATCAGCGTATCGAGGCGGTCGGCAACCAACTGCCACCGAGGAAACGTTGTCGAGGACCCGGCCTGTCCGTCGCTGTTCAACATATCGCGCGTCCTCATTCCGCTCTCGTTGTTCCGATGGTCAATCCGAAGTCGTGACGCCGGCCGACCGTGCTGCGCGAGGACGTGCTATCCGGACGTTCGTGGTCGATAACTTACGTCTCCGTCCCGCAACTACACCTCTTCTTCGGCTTCGACAAACAAGGGAGCATCGAACGCTGGGCGTGCGTGATGGTTCGCGAGTAGCGCCAAGAGTCCCCGAGCGGCGTTATCGGCGATTCGCGCGTATCGCTCTAGTCCAAACTCGATCGTGTCTTTGGCCGGGTCAATCTTGGCGGTCAGACCGAGTTTGTGTTTGGGCTTCGTACTCAACAGCGCGGCTACCAGATGCCTGGTGACTGCTCGACCCTCCGCCTCTTTTCCCTCGACGACCGAGGTGCCCTGCTCCAAGGTCTTATATTCCTTGAGCAGGTCTGCGCACTCGGACTTCATCCGCTCGAATCGACGGAGCCAGGAGCTGGGGAGAGACTTCGAGGCTGATGCGTCTGTCTTGATGATCGACTTCCCGGTGCCACTGGTGATGCAGGCATCTAGCGCCAGTGTCGGCACATGAATTTGTCGAGCGAACTGGATTCGCCACAGTTCCTTTTCGCTAGGAATAAGAATTCCTACGTCTGCCTGGTTGTCTTTGAGGTCTTTATATGCGTCCGTGTCTGGGACTTTGACCGCTCGACGAATCTCGGTCAGAACCAGGGAGTTGAGTTCGTTGCCGCGTTTGCCGTCTGCTCGGACGCTAAGGTCACAGGCCTGCGCAAGAAGAATGTAGTACCTGTCGGCACCTCGTGACTTTCCGTTCGCAAGCAAGTCGTGTACGCGGAATATGTCGCCTATCTCCAGTGGAAGCGCCAGGCCGGAGAGAGTGGTTGCGTCATCGAACCGTTCATCCCACTCGATCTTGGAGATCTCGGACGGCTTCTCGGCCGCTTCGAAGTACAGTTCAATACCCGCCGCGTTGCGTAGTTGTTCTAGGGCGCCTTCGATGAAGGCGCCATCTCTCAGCTCTTTGGCTAGATGCTTGCGAGACACGGCAGCGGGCATTCGCATAGCTAGGTCGGTTTCGAAGACCCCTTCCGACCTGGCTGCTTCGAATGATGCGAGCAAGGCGTACCTGGTCACGTCACGCATGAAGTTGATACCTTGAGCGCCCGCGATCTCGAGACTCCGTATCGCGTGCGCTCTGAACTCTTCAAGTTCTCTCGAGAACAGCAGGACCCTCAGTGCTTCGGGAAACGAGTCCGTCTGGAGGCGCCGTTTCGCCACGACAATGACCGGTCGGGGCGGCGTAACGCCCGCGCTGATCTCGCGTGCGATCTCGTCTTCGCGCCCTTCGTCGGATGCTGTGTGGGTGAGCAAACCTACGTAAACGTGGTCGCGATCGTCTCGCCCTAGGACTCCCCGCACCAGGTCGTCTCCGGCGGTCGCGGACTGTCCCTCATTCTCGAAACTGCGATCGAACAGGAGGAGAGTCGGCCTCACATCGACGAGGAGCTGCTGTCCAGTGGCTCGCCATTCCACGAGCCCCATTCTGACTAGTTCAATGTCGTCGCCGAGCAGATCAGGTAGCGCAAGCAGGGCAGCGTTGTTGCTGACGACCGCCTCCGGTTGCCCTTCAAGAGGTCCTTCGCCTGCCGCGCGGGACGCAGCAAAACTCAGTTCGACTCGGTTGTCGTCGCCGAGTTCTTCCCAGCGCTCTTCTACTAGCGTGAGGGCTTCGTCCAAGTCGAGAGCATCGGCGGACCCGTCCTTCTCGTCCGGGAGAATGAACCGTGCGACCAGGACTGTGTCTAGGGTGCCTGCACGTAGCGCACCGATGACCGACTCCTTGCTTTGAATCTGACCTTGAGCATGGTCGTCATCCACGTTGATCACCCGGGTGATACCGAGAGCGTCCAACAGCTGTCGAGTCAGTCGCTTCGTTGGGGCAACATCCTCAGGCCCGTCGGACTGTTCGCTCAGTGCTTCGTCTGTCATGTCAGTTCTCAGGCATCTCTTGTCGACGATAGGGCTCGTGCGAAGCTCAATCGAAGGCGGCTTCGCCTCCCCTGTGCGTTTCGATCCGGCGCCAAGGTGATTGATGCGTCCATCGAGTCGAGGAGTTGTCGAACGACGAACAGGCCCAGTCCGCGTCCCTGTTGCGCGGGTTTCATGGTGATAAATGGCTCGAATGCAAGCTCCTCGATCGACTCATCGAACCCAATGCCGTTGTCCTCGACAGTGATGTGGGGCTCATCAACAGTCACCGTGATGACGCCCTCGTCGATCGTTTTCGTTGCTAGACCCTGGAGAAGCCAGTATTCGCTGTTCAGAACCAAGTTATCGAGGACCTGCGTGAGCTTTCCCGAGTTGGCGCGAATGGAGAAGTCGTTGACGATGTTCGTTTCCATTCGCAATCGGTTCGCTCCCCACCGTTCGAGGTAGTACCTGCGAAGAGTCTCGATCTCATCCGACATTCCAATGTCATCGCGGCGCTCGCGCATGTATCGCAGCGATGGCGTGAGACGCGAGACTTGTTTACTCAGCGCTCCGGAGGACGATCTCACGTGCTCAACGAATGTCCACACCCGCTGGTCCTTGTGGTTGATGCTATTGAGATATGTCGTGATCTGCGCGCTTCGAGCTCGAAGCCCATCACTGATGTGCTGCACCTCGTGCGCGAGCGTTTCCGCACTGAGGCCGAGGGCCACTGATTCCCATGCATCGCTAATCTGCTCCTGCGCCAGATCGATCTGTTGGGCGAGGAGTTCAACGCCTTGCTTCAGCGACTCTTGCTCGTTCAAGAGGCTGTCAAGGTTACGGATGAGGTCTTCGGCCTCTGAAGCAGCGTGACGAACCCGGGAGATCGTTTGATCCAGGGCGTTCGTCAGTGCCGGGTCCTGGAAGACCGTGGACTCGCTCACTTCCTTCTGTCGTTCGAGTTCCTCGGTCGCTTTCTGAATCTGCTGGATCGAAGAACTGGCGTTCGCCGTTTGACGCGCGAGACGGCTGGTTTCGTCGATCTGACTGGTTGCCTTGCGGATGAGGTCCTCGGGCGTCGCTCGCGGCTCGATGTTCGCCGCTTGTCCGAGTCGTTCTGCGCGGTACTCGTTGTAGCTTCTCCGCAGATACTCCTGGACCCGTCCTGTGTAGTCTGCCCAGGCGGTCAAGAGTCTGTAGAAGTTCCGGTACGCAGGAGTGTCCCTGAACGCTTCCCTGTTAGTTGTCTCTTCGAGGGCAGCATTTTCCTTCGCGCTGATACTGACATAGCCCGTGACGTTGCCGGGGCGGAGGCTGTAGTAGGACGCGCCGGATGTCCACTTGGCGCCGAGGCCCAGCCAGTCGTCATCGACCCGAACGCCGAATCCGTCGCGGTAGACCTTGATCCCAACGAGTGCCTTGACGAACTCGCGGTAGTCGGATGCCTTGTCAAAGACGCTGGTGGTGTCCCTGGTCAGTGGGATTCCGCTCACCTCGCCGTGGAATGCGCCGGGATTCACCGGAGCGTCACCGACCATCTCCACCTTGCTAAGTTCCTCTAGCTTCTGGCTGAAGGTACTCGTGAGGAAGTGCTTGTCGTCGCCTGGCTGGACGCCGAGAGCCTTTCCGTTCTTTGCTTTCTCGTTCAGCAGCCACTCGGTGAAGGCGTAGCCGTTATCGAAACCGATCAACTCGTCAAAGGTGGCGATGTCGGCCCGACCTTGCGGTGGACGGAGAACCTCCGCGGTGAATCGGCCTTCTATGGACAATTCTCTGCCGTCAAAATTGAAGCTGTAGGAGATCGGTGCGGCAGCCAGGATGCTCTGTGCAGTCTCGCGGAGGTTGATCGATTTATCGTCGATTGCGAGAGTCATCCGGAATCCGGCGACTCCCTCATATGGCGAGATCATCGCTGCCAACTCGCGTTGGAGGTCGTTGGTTTCGTTCTGTTTCCAGAATTCTGGGTCGCGCAGGCCGCGGATCTCCAGCGTCGTCCCCGGCTTCAACGATCCGGGCGGCAGCCGGTGTACCTCAATCGGAACGGCGTTGAGGCTATCGGCAGCGGCGAATCTGCTCCAGATCATCGACACCTTCAACGGCGGGGATTCTTCTGCTAGGTCCCGCGTGCGAGTGGTGAGTGTGAGCACGTCCCCAAGCCGTTGGGCGCCGAGGCGACCTAGCCCTTTGTCTCCGAGCGGAGTCCGCTTCTTGGCCGTAGTCTCGCCGCGCGCCTTCATTTCCTGCTTGTGGCTAAGCGACACGGTCAGCCACCCGCGACGAATTGCTTCAAGGTCCATGCCGATGCCGTCATCCTCAATCGTGATCGAGCCACGAAGTGTCGCGCGGGGCGTCTCGTCCGATTGCTCGCGAGAGTCTTCCGAGATGACTTCACCGGTTACCGCGTCGGTAAGGACGTTCGTATCGATGACGACTCGGACTCTGGTTCCGTCGGCATCGTATGAGTTCTTGACCAACTCGCTGAGAGCTTGCATGTCGTCGGTGATCAGGTCGGCACCCAGTTTGAAGACGACGGAAGGGTGAACCTCCAGCCGCAGCGTGTCGACAATCGTTTCGTCTACGGAGTCAACCATGGTCACTCTTTCGCCATGCTCGTGTGACCAGAATCCACTCGCGCGCCATGGTCGCACCTTCGCTGTTCTTCGCGGCCATGCGCTTGCGCGATCCCGGCAGCGTGCGCTCGATGATGGTGACTATCTCGTGATTCTCAGCTTCCAGAAGCTCCCGTGTGATGTCCACGAGCGGGAAGGTTCGTTTGCCTACACGTCGCTCTCCAAGAGTGAAGAAGCAAAAGGCACCGTCCTTGAGTCGTGCGCTGACGGCGCTGAGCGCATCACGATAGTCACGAGTAAACGACAAGACTTTGCGTCGCAGGGGCGGGGCGCTGTCAATCTCCAGGATGAATCGCTCTAAGGACTTCGAGACGCCTGCCAGCTCATCCCGGGCATCATCAGCGTGCTTGAGTGAACCACCCAAACTAAGTGAGTCGATCCGAGAGGTTGAGTTCAGAAGAGCTGGGTCAAAACCGCCGGGGATATCGCGCGTATCGATCCAACGAAGCGGAAGATAACTGTGCTGTCCGTACGGGACTGTTGTCTTGTTGTCTCCGTATGGAGGCGAGGTCATGAGCACGTCCGCCTTCCGGGGTGCTACCCAGCGATCGGTTACTGAACCGGGCAGCAGCGTCGCCGTCGGAAGATGATCGTCGCCAACGGCCGACATTTTCGTCCAGTGCAGCTTCAGACGCACGGCATTGCGCCCTGCGACCGCGCGGAACACCTTGATCGCGTCGGTCTCACGTCGGTCGATCTCATCTTGGGTGTAGGTGTGAAGCTTGAAGGTTGAGATGCGCGAGTTTGAGACTAAGCGGATGGTTTCGGCGAAGCAGATCCACATGAAGCGCCGGGTGACTAGATTGCTGCGGTGCTTGATTGCTTCCCGAAGGCTGGCGAGCCCTGCTTTGATTTCTGGTTTGAACCACTTGTCGACGCCTGGAAAATCGGGAGCCTGAGCGTCGCTATACGTCGTTAATGCCTCGCTGATCGTCCGTCGTATTGCGAGCTGGGCGGCACCCAAAGTCGGCGGCGTGGCCTTGACCTGGCAGAGCAAGATAGCAAGTGGGTTGATGTCGCTTCCGTGGAAGTCGAGCCCTCGATACAAGCTCTCCAGCATGACTGTCCCTGACCCCGAAAAGGGGTCGTACACGAGCGAAGTATCTGGTTCGATCGCGAGCAGGTCGTCTAGCAGTGCGCCTTGAAGTTCTGGGACCATCATCGCCGGATACTGGAAGAGCGCGTGGTTGCCTGACCGACTCCGTAGCGCGTTGAATGACCAGAACTCCGGGTCGTCCTGGATCCGTTGCGCAAGCAGGTCTCGCAGTAGGTCGGACGGACTGGCCGTCTGCTCCACGCGGGGCTGGATTGGGAGGCTCAAGCGGAAGTCCTCACGCGTGCAAACCTGGTGATGTCGACCGTATCCAGTGCCATCGAGGCAATCGACCCCCCGTCGGGCTGACGGCGCCCAAGCATCGAATCCGTCCGGTGCAGCCGCAGAGCCTGCACGAATCGGTGTTCAATGCTGGAGCCTGTGTAGAGACCTCGCTGGGGCCCAACATATTGCCGCCACCGGGACGGGTGGCGAGCGCTTTCATCCATCATCAAGACGTGTTGGTGACCGTGTTCGATCGCTCGCGCCACCGTCCATGTGATCTGCTCACGTTTCCAGGTGTTCGCAATCCCGCGTAGGCGTGAGTCACCCCATCCAAACAAGAGGTGGTCCGACTTTCGAATTGCATCTTCGATCCCAGGCCGGGCTGCCTGCCAGGCATCAGGAGTGGTCGCCAGCTCGGCAAGATCACGAGAGTTGCGGGTTTGTAGTCCGACAAGGTTCACGATCGACACTCGGCAGAAGCCCAGAGCTTCTGCGGCCACACGGAGATTCCCGTGACTGACAGAGTGGGGTCCTGAGAACGATGGGTTGAGCAGAACGGCGCACAGAGCGGGACCATCAGCGTTTCCGACCGAGCGAGCCATCGGGGCGGTCTCAATCTGCACAGTCACTGCTCCTCACGCGCCTTAGTGTCCTTGTCTCCTCTGACATAGGCGAGGACGTCGCTCTTCAGGAATCGCCAAGCGCGCCCTACCTTTTCCCCGGGGAGCGCTCCGTTGCGCGCAAGGGACAGAAGAGTCTTGCTACTGACGCGGAGCAAAGCTGCGGCTTCTTCCGCTGTCAGGACTTCGTGCTCTTCTGCCATCTTCCCGTAATCTCCTCTGGCGGGTCGTAAGTTCACGCTACCAGGGCGAGGGCTTGGGCTGGCGAAGCACGCTGAGATGAGGTCAAATTGACCCGCGAGATGCAGTCTCCGTACTCGCGGTCGGTCCAGCGTCAGATAACGACACCGACCCATCCGACGTGACGAGCTGCTCGACCTCAGGCAGCCGGCTGTGGTTTTCGCGTCGCTTCACGATCTGAACTCTGAGGAGTTGGAAGACCGACATCGGCCCGATCCAGGCCATCTTCAGCGCGTTCCAGATGAACAGAAGCACCAAGAGGTGCAGCCACCCGGGACCGCCGTTCTCTGCGAGCTGCGCGCAGATGCTCGCGGCGTACAGGTACGGGATCGCCAGCGCCATCGCTGGGACTCCCCATCGCAGGCCGCGCCTGGTGCGGATTGCGTCGAGCAGGATATTGGTGGGCATGTAGCGGCGCAGGAAGTACCGGGTGCGGACGCTGAGGGCCCAGATGAGTCGGAACATGGACAGTCCTCTCCAGGGGTTCGGCGACAAGAACCTGAAAGGACCGCCCGTTGCCGGGGAAGTCATACTGTCGCGACCAGCGACAGCGCCAATATAGAGGCCGCCTCGACGTCTACGATACGACTTCGCGGCGACACCGGGAAGGGCCGGCGATCAGAACGAACGGCCCAGTGGCTCGCGTCCACCTTGCCGCCCCGGCGCCTCTTCCGGGCCGGCTGTGACACTACGTGCCCCGTCGAGCGCCGCCTTCGCACGGGCCGCATCGATCTTCTGCGCGGTCGCCACCGGGGTGGGGCCGAGAGGAGTGTCGTCGGTGATGCCATATCGGTCGCGGTAGGCGGCCACGATGCGGGCATTCCTGAGCCAGGCGTGTCGCTTCGCCTGCGGGCGAGGTGGCGATCCGAGAGCTTTCGTCCATGCGGCTCCCTCGCTGAGGGCGCTGTCGAGCACGGCATCGGCTCGTTTTTCGATCAGGTCGCGTCGTTCGTCGAGTGCTTGGCGCATGTCGTCGGCCATGGGACCGCTCGCACCGGGGATAAGTCCTGCGATTAGCCGCGGTGCCTCGCGTCCGCGGCCGGAGCGTGCCGGGCGTGCGGTTGCCCGCGCCACCCGGTGGTGGAGGACCGAGGCGATGTCGTCGGCGTCACCGAATCCGCGCGCGGCCACGAGACGCGGGAGCAATCGGTCGAGGTCGTGATGGTTTGCCTCGGCCCGGCGTAGCTCGGCAGTCAGAGCCCCGAACGCATCGGAGTCGATGGCAGCGCTTGCCTGTTCTTCGGTGAGACCGGAGTCGTGGATGAGAGTGGCCCAGCGGTCGCGTTGAGCGGCCGCCGCGATGGTCTCGTACTCCGCGGCGAGCTGGGCGACCGAGCCCCACTGTTCCTGTTCGTTGGTGATCGTCTCGTTCGCGGACAGCTCGGCGCCGACGTGTTGCAGGACGCCGTAAAGCACGGAACGTGCCGTGGCGTCCGGGTTATCGCCCGGGTGCGGGGCGGCGTGGCCCTCGTCGGCTCGGTCGAGGACCACATAGGCGTGGTTGGAACGCTTGCCGCGGGTCATCGAGACGTAGAAGTTCTCCCTCGTCGTGGTCGGCTCCACCAGGACGTGCGCGGTGTCGGTGGTGATGCCCTGTGCGCGATGGGCCGTGACTGCGTAGCCGAGGTCAACGTGCTCGGCAACGTAAGCAGCCGGGAGCACGATCGCCGCGCCGAAGCGGCGTCCAGTTCGGCGGATGGTGACCGAGCCGTCGTCGCGGACGTACTTGATGGCCCAGGTGTCGCCGTTGCGGACCCAGTCCTTACCGTTGCGGAGTCGACGGTCGTTGCGGCGGGTGATGATCGTGTCCCCCGCGCCGGCCATCGTTCCGTCAGCGAGTTCGACTTCTGGGCCTGGCGTCAAGGTGCCGTCGAGAATGTGGTCTGCGCGGGCGCGGGTGTTGAGCGCGGTCGCCTGGTCGCGGGTCTCCGCGACCAGCACCGACGCCAGTCCTAAATCTCTGTCAGCTCGCCATGCCGAGTAGGCGGCATCGGTCATCAGGTCGGCCTCACCGCTTCGGATGCGGTCATGATCGAGGTAGGTGCCAATCACTGCCGTGCGTCCGTGACGTAACGCGAGTGATGCGGTCTTCTCCCACGCGTTCGTGAAGCGGTGGACGTCAACCAGCTCCGGCGCATCGTCCCGGCCGGCCACCAAGAGATTGAACGCGCCGCCTGCGTCTACGGACTGGAGCTGGGCGAAATCGCCGACCAGCAACACCTTCGCTCCTGCCCGCTCAGCCAGTTGCGTGATCCGATCTAAGGATAAGGTGCCGGCCAGCGACGCCTCGTCGATGATGACGAGCTGACCTGCATCAAACGAGGTTCCGTGCACGAGGTGGTTCTGCCACCATTTCGCCGTGTTCTCGGCCTGAATGCCGAGATCGTCTGCCAGCACTTGCGCGGCCACAGCGGAAGGCGCGAGTCCGACGACGGACCCTGTCCCGTGCTCGACTTCCCACGCGCGGCGCAGGGCATTCATGGCGGTCGTCTTGCCCGCGCCGGCGGGGCCGACCAGCACGTCGAGCACCCGGCCAGAGACGGCAATCTTCATGAGCGCGTCGGCCTGGTCCTCACTCAGCATCCGGCCCTCGGCGTCGGGGCGAGAGGTGATCTTCTCGACCGAGCCCACCGAGACCGCGGGTGCCGTCAGCGTGCGTGAGCGGTCGACCAGTCGGTCTTCGGCGTCCAGCAACAGCTCGGAGGAGAACACGGTCGAGTGCTTGGGCCGGAACACGCTGGTTCCGTCGACACGACGGAATGCCGCCGGACTGGTGGCAAGGTCCGGTGGGGTCAGCCGCAGCGACGCCTGTTCGGCAGCGTCAGCAATCATCCCGACGATCGCCTCTCGATCCTGCATGGACGCGAAGCGCCAACGCATCGTCTGACGCGAGGCCTCGGCCATCAAATTCCATCGCCGCCAGGTCGACCGCTTCTCGCCGACAATTTCTACCACCGCGGTACCGAGTTCTTCGAGGGTCTCCAGCGGCACGTCGTCGGCGCGCAGCAGGAGCGGGCTGTTGTTGTTTGTGAGGTTGCGCGCCCAGGTAGTGGCGTCCTGACCGAGAACGTCGGTGGCGCGCGATCGCCATTCGGTGGTGAGGTCAGCCAGCGACCGGACCTCTTTGTCGGGCCGTGTAGAGAGGGTTGCTTGGGCGCGCAGCTTCAGGATCGTCGCAGGGGGTGGCCGGCGACCGTGGTTGCTCACGTAGTCGGCGATGAGGCGGTCGGTCTCGGTATCAATGTGCCGGGCGCGGGTCGAGAACTCGGCCACCAACTCTTCCGGCACGCCGCTGATCGCCCATGCGGGATTGCGGTCACGACCCCTGTCACGCGCTTCCCACTCGACGCCGAAGGTGCGGGTCATGTGGTCGGCGAACACTGCCTCGTGCAATTCGGATAGCGCGACGACGGCTGCGTGCATCGGACGTCCATCGAGGCTCCGCCACTTCCCGTCTAGAGCGGTCTGGACCTTGTTGGAGATGACAACGTGAGTGTGCAGGTGGGGGTCACCGGCACGGGAGTCGAAGTGGTCGAAGGCCGTCGTGACCAGGCCTGTGACATCGACTTGCGCAACGGCTCCGTCTCCGGCGGTTGCGCCGGTGCGAGTGGCTGCAACCTCGCGTTCCATGAATGCAACTACCTCCGCAACTGCCGTGTGGTGCGCCTCCCCTATCAACGCTTGCGTCCCTGCATCCGCGACCGCCCACAACGCGGATGCAGATTTCGGAATCGAGAAGGTGAAGTCGAACCCGGCCACCGCCCGTCGTGTCTCCCGCTCGGTCTCCTCGGCCTGGATTTGCGCGACCGCGTCTCCCATTGCACCGGGAGACATTGTTGGGGCGAGGTCTGCGATCCGCGCCTCGATCCGCTCTGAGGCGGATTTGTAGGCCGGGAACGCTAGCCCGAGGGGATCTCCGGTGATCGGGTCACGGCCCATCCCCATGAGGAGCTGGAGCTGCGCCTCGGACACTCGATCACCCACGGCGAGCCGGCCGCTCCCGAGGGACGCGACGCCCGACCCGAGCCATTGGCCTGGCGGGGTTCCCGCCTCGGCGTAGTAGCGAGTCAAGGGCGTCGAGAACGACCTGTCGCCGTCTGCGGCGGCTACCGTACGCAGGAGGTACTTGTAGCCGTCACCGGCGGACATCACTCGCATCGAGACCGTCACACGCAGCAGGTGTGCCTGCCCGCGCTTGGCGCTGCCGGTCGCCTCAGGCGGGCAGCCTCTTGCAGGCGAACTCCCCGATCTGGTCCTCGATGAGGAACTCGTCGCCAACCATGTCCGCGTACATGGCCGCGATGCCTTCCGGTTCGCCCGCGGCTCGGAAGCGGATGCGGTCAGAGTCCGTATGGATCAGATAGGCGCTGCACTCGCACGAAGTCATGAATGCGTAGAACCGCCCCTGGTGCGCTTCTTGCAATAGCGCCGCGGGGTAGTAGATGTCGTGCTTGTGGCACAGCGCCGGGACTTTGATTGCACCGTTCTCGAAGGCGCTCTGCGGGAGGTGAGCTGCGTGAGACCAGGGTTGCAGCCGCACCTCCCCACCCGTTGCGCGCAACGTCCCCCCATCCGCGAGAGCGAGCAGAGACGTCGCCGTGCACGTCTGCCCCGCTGGCCACATCACCGACGTTTCCGACGGCCACAACTGTGGCATCCCCAGCTCCGTCATCGTGTCTGCCTGAAGTCCTGGAGTGGTGAACCGCACGCCGTGCAGGAGGAGCGCCCCGAGGACGATCGTCATCGCGTAGCCCTGGGGCAGCGGCGGCTCGGGAAAGTCTGGGATGCGAACCGTCAGCGGAGTGACGCGTACAGCCGAGAATCCCTTGACTCCCTCGAATCGGCCGACCCAGAACTGGCTGAAATCCAGCGGTTGCACCAGCTCGCGGCGCTCGTAGAGTGCCCTGTACTCCGACGGGGCGAGCCCGTAGCCGTTTTCTCGCTGCTCCTTGCTAGAGAGGAGCATCGCTGTCAGCGCGGTCTTCTGCACCCACGTTGCGATCGCCGCCTGGTCTTCCAGCGCGATGGTCCCGGGCTCGTCGAGGATCAACGGGGTCAGCACTCGCTGCGCGACCGTTTCGAGGTTGCTCATCCACCCGTTGTTACACCAGCCGCAGAAGCTCTTCACCGTTTGCCGGAATGGGGGCTGCTCCCCCATGTCGCGCGGCAGAGCATTTAACGGGCCCGCGTGATGACGCATCGGAGCGAGATCCAAGCCAGTCCTGCTCACCCACTGACCGAAAACGTGCTCGCGGGTAAGGGGCCCCACCGACCCGCAGAAAGCACAAGATTCAGGCATGCACCCATTCTCCGGCACGGGTGCCGCTCCTCGACCTGCAAGAGGCGTGGCAGCTCCGGGCGCGAAGCCGCTTCGGACAGCGAGACCGGCTGCCCGAGACCGCGGGTGCTTCGGGGCGAGCGGAACGGCCCTGGCGAGAGTTCAGCCTTGTCCTGTACACTCATCAGATGCATTTGTACTTCCTGTGACGGCTGAGTAGGCCCACCGCGCTCGTTGAGTAACTCCGAGCCCGCGGCGGTCGCTCGTTCTGACCCTTCCTAGGGTCGCCGTCATTTGCGTACCCGATTGCCTCTCGGCTTCTGGTGCGCCGTATCGAAGGATTCGAATGCTCACCCCTACCAACCGTCATCCGGCGCGCCATCACGCGCAGCTCACTGCCACCGACGTCTCTGTAATGAGGGGCACGATGTCTGTGCTTAATTACGTCAACCTCGTCGTCACGCCCTCATCCCGAGTCGCGATCGTGGGAGAGAACGGGCGCGGAAAGTCCACCCTCCTGCACGTCCTGGCCGGCACATTGCCGCCCGATAGCGGAACTGTGCAACGCACTGGCACTCTTGGTCTCGCCGAACAGGAGATGACAGCTGCCGACGAGAGAACCGTTGGCCAGGCTGTGGCGGACTCAATCGCCGAACCGCTTGCGGCGTTGGCGACATTCGATGCAGCCGCTCGCGCGCTTGCCAACGGAATAGATGGAGCCGCAGAGGAGTACGCCGCCTCGTTGGAACTCGCCGAGGCGCTCGATGCCTGGGATGCCGAGCGGCGCGTGCAGATAGCGCTCGAAGCCCTTGAGGCGGAGACCGACAAGACTAGGTTGCTCGCTGATCTATCTGTGGGGCAGAGGTATCGGGTCCGCTTGGCTTGCCTCTTAGGCGCGGACCATGACTTCCTACTACTCGACGAGCCCACCAACCATATTGATCGCAGCGGACTCGATTTCTTGACGGCGCAGCTCCGAAGTCGCAGCGGCGGTGTGGTCGTTGTCAGCCACGATCGAGCCCTGCTGTCCGACATTGCGGACACCGTTGTCGATCTTGACCCGACACTGGATGATCGCCCGCGCATCTACGGCAGCGGTTACTCCGGATACAGGGAGGGGCGCCAAGCCGAACGCGTCCGGTGGGAGCAGGATTACGACCGCCAGCAAGCCGAGCATGCCCGCCTGCAGGAGAGCCTTAGCGCCGCACAGAACAGGCTCGTCTCGGGATGGCGTCCGGAAAAGGGCACCAATAAGCACGGCCGCGCAACCCGCGCCAGCGGGATCGTGCAGAACGTGCACCGGCGCCAGGAAGTCCTCGAAGCTCACGCCATTACGGTCCCCGAACCACCGCAGCTCTTCCGGTTCCCCGACCTTCCGACAAGGACCGGGGCCGTCCTCATTGATGTTGACAACGTCAGTGTCGCAGGGCGGCTGACCGAGCCGGTTTCGTTCTCGCTCTCACACCGTGGCCGCCTCGTGGTGACCGGACCGAACGGCGTCGGCAAGTCGACGCTGCTGAGCATCGCCGCAGGCGATCTGAGTCCGGACACCGGAACTGCTCGGTGTCCTCGTGGAACGCGGCTGGGCTACCTCCGCCAGGAAACCGCCCTGCCAGAGGACCGGAGGGTCAGCGAGCTATATGCCGCGCACGTCGGCGAACTCATCGCCGCAGGCGTCATGAAATCCTCGGAAGCCATCGGCCTCTCACAACTCGGTCTCCTGCGTCCGCGTGAGGCGGGCAAGCGCGTGGGAGAGCTGTCGATGGGGCAACAGCGCCGACTTGATCTGGCCCTCGTGCTCGCGACACGTCCCCACGTGCTGCTGTTGGATGAACCCACCAATCATCTCTCCAGTGCGCTCGTTGATGAACTCACCGAGGCTCTCGGCGCAACTCAGGCGGCCGTCGTTCTCTCGACGCATGATCGGCAGCTCCTCCGTGACGTGGAGGATTGGCCGAGTCTTCAACTGACGGCGTCGGTCGATCGCGAGGCACTCGTATGAGCGAGAAGAAGTTCGACCGGATGCGTGCCTTGCGGCCTCTGGCGACTCGGGACTACCGCCTTCTGTTCGCTGCGGTGGGCATCGAGGTTTTCGGAACGGGTATGTGGACGATCGTCATGGTCTTTCAAGTGCTCGCGCTTGATGACAGTCCTCTTGCGCTCTCCGCGGTCGCAACAGGCATGAGTCTCGGCCTGTTCGCGTTCTCGATTCTCGGCGGCGTGGTCGCGGATAGATTCTCCAAACGACGAATCATCATCACCGTTCAGGGGTGCACCGCCGTCGTCATGGGTATGGTGGCCGTTCTATCGCTCACCGGAACGATCGAGCTGTGGCACGTCGGCGTCGCCTCGTTCGCGATGGGCGCCGGAAGCGCGTTCTTCTACCCGGCGTACAGCGCGTACTTGCCAGAGGTACTTCCGGCAGAACAACTCCTTGCTGCGAATGGACTCGAGGGCGCACTACGCCCATCGATGGGTCAAGGGCTCGGCCCCGCTCTCGGGGGAATCGTCGTCGGTCTTTTCTTCCCTGCCATCGGGGCGGCAATCGTCGCGGGCTCGTACTTGGTTGCATTCGTCATCACTCTGTTCCTCAGCCACCGCGACGAACCAGTTCGCGGCACATCGCCTGAGGAGCGTGCGAGCATCTGGGGAGACCTCCGTGCGGGAGTAAGTTACGTGTCGCGCACGCGCTGGCTGCTCTGGACGCTGATTTTCGGTTCCTCACTCGCGCTCATCATCCAGGGCCCGATCGAGGTGCTCCTGCCCTTCCTTACCCGCGACCGATTCGAGGACGCCGAAGCGACTTTCGGATTCCTCCTCGCTGCATACGGGATCGGCGGGGCGGTCGGCTCGCTCGTCGTGTCGTCGCTGAAACTCCCGCGTCGCTACCTCACGTTCATGATCGTCTGCTGGGGCGGGGGCACGCTTCCTCTCGTGGGTATCGGCGTCGCCAACAACCTGATCCTGATGCTCGGAGCGCTGTTCCTTGTCGGCGCAACGACGGGAGCCGGGGTCGTTGTCTGGGGGACACTGCTTCAGCGACTCGTGCCGCTCGACATGATCGGCCGAGTCGCGAGCCTCGACTTCTTCGTCTCGATCGCGTTCATGCCGGTCTCGATCGCTATAGCCGGCCCTCTTTCGCTCCTCGTTCCCATTCCCACGATCTTCGTGATCGCAGGAGTCATCCCACCAGTTCTGGCGCTCATCGCGCTGATGGCTGGGCGCATGCGAGAAAGCGAGGTACGGCACCCCCTGGACGCTCGCTGAACAGCGATCGGTGTCTCACGAACCGACTCGGGAGGTCGGCTTCGAGCCGTTAGTGGCTCGAAGCCGAACAATCCATGCCCCCATCGCCCCCGTCGCCTACGACTGCGTGAAGTTGATCTTTGTTCGCGATGGCTCCGCGATTCTGTTCAGCGAGTTCGGCGAGAGACCAGTCAAGGTGGGCGATGTCGTGGCCCTCGCGGCAAATACTCTGTGCGGAAGCGACCCTGAGGGGTCGATCACCGTCACCACCCTGTACCTAGATCGCGACTACATCGTCGACCAGGTGTTCTGGCAACACGCCGCGCTGCTTGCGGACCGGCTCGACGCGCAGGATTTCACTGACGAGCTGTACTCCGAGCCCGCCCAGATTCTGCACCTCGGCGAGAATCGCGCTGGGATGCTCATGCCGTGGTTGGACGAGTTGGTAGCGCTCAGCATCGGCGGTGCATCATCGGATCGGTTCTTCCGGATGCAAGCCCTGCTTTTCGCGGTGCTCGACGTGACCATTCCGTACGTGAAAACCACCTCGGTGCGCCGCACGCCCAGCCAGCGGAAGACCTCCCGCCGGCTCGGTCCCCCGTCGCTCCGGGAGTTCGCACCGTTGCGCGCTGAAGCTCGGCAGGCGCTGGATTTGCTTCGCGACCGGCCCGCGGAGAGGTGGACGCTCCAAGATCTCGCATCTGCCGTGCACCTGTCGCCGTCGCAACTCGGCCGGGTCTTCGTGGATGCCTACGGCAAGACGCCAATGACCTACCTATCGACAGTGCGCGCCGGGAGGCTGGCGCGACTGCTGCGGGAGACCGACTTACCTGTCGGAGTAGCGATGCGGCAGGTCGGCTGGCAAAGCCGAGGCCACGCCGCCCGAATCTTCCGCGAGGCCGTCGGCGTAACTCCGGTTCGATACCGGCAGCTCAGTCAAGACAACTTAGAGCCTGAGCCGTGACACACATCTATGGGTCTCCCCGGAGATCCCCGCACGCGGTTCCTCTCCGCACACAGACCATCTCGATGCAAAGCTCATCGGTGACGGTGTCGACCAACGAGCGCCAAGGACGTCCGGATAAACGCCCTTGGACAGCAATACAGTCGTGGCGGCGACAGAGGAGTGCCACGCCGAGGGCGTCACCAATTCTCACTGTCCAGAACGAGCCCCTCCCCTGACGGCTAGGGCATGGTCGCTCGAAGAACCCGTCCAACGTGCGCGCGCACCCAATCGGGGTCGAAGGGGCGTGTTCGCAGCAGCCAGCGGTGAAGAATCGGACCCAGTAGAAGCTCCGCTGCATCGTCTGAGTTCTCGATACCGCTCTGTCTGAATCGATCAGAGACCGCGCGGAGTTGTGGGGACAACAGTCGATCCTGGAACTGAGAGGCGAGGTCCTCGTCCGTCTGCATATCCGCAGTCACCGCCCTCAGAAGTCGTTCGTGAACGGGATCGCGCAACTCCGCTATGGCCGCAGTCGCAAGCAATTCGAGGTCCGCAGACAGGTCGCCTGAATTCGGCACGTCGACCTCGCCACCTTCGCTCAGGCTCTGGGCTAGTAGCGCATCAAACAGGATGGCCCCGGTCGAAGGCCATGTGCGGTACAAGGTCTGCTTACTGAGTCCAGCACGAGCCGCAAGGCCCTCCATCGTGATGTCTCCGAAGCCCTGCTCCGCAGCGAGCGTGAGCACGGCCTCGAAGATTTTCGCTTGGGTGCGTGGGCGAGCCATACCCGATGATATCAACTCAAACGAGACGGTACGTCCAGTTTGCGCTAGGATGATCGCATGAACACCGCACAGATATGGATGATCACTGGAGCCGGACGCGGCCTGGGTCGCGCCCTCACGATGGCCGCCCTCGACGCTGGGCATTCTGTGGTGGCGACGGTGCGAAGCTCGCACTCTCTGCCGGTTCACGAGCGCCTAACTGTCCACCACCTCGACGTCCGCGACAGGCAGGGAGCGTTCGAGGCTGTCGCGGACGTCGTGTCCAGATTCGGACGACTCGATGTTCTCGTCAACAATGCGGGCTACGGACTCATCAGCGCTGTAGAGGAGGCTTCCGAACAGGACGCCCGAGACATTGTCGACACGAATCTCTTCGGACCCCTTTGGCTAAGTCAGGCTGCGATCCCCGTCATGCGCGACCAGGGCAGCGGGCACATTGTCCAGGTGTCCACCGTCGGCGCCGTAGGAACAATGCCAACCCTCGGACTTTACAACTCGGCCAAGTGGGGTCTCGAAGGATTCAGCGAGGCATTGGCAGGCGAAGTCGCCCAGTTCGGTATTCGCGTAACTCTGGCGCAGCCTGGGGCAATAGCTACCGAGTGGGGAGGCGACAGCATGCGGTTCAGCCAGCCGAGTGCTGCCTACGACAAGCTGCGAACGGATCTGTTCGGTACAGCGACAGTGCCGTGGCCTTCATCAGAGGCTCCCGCTGATGGCACGCCAGCCGCAGAGGTGGCGGCCCTCATCCTCGCGCACGTTGAGAACCAGAACGATGAACGTCTTCGGCTGCTCATTGGAAACGACGCACCCATGCAAGTCGCAGCCGCACTCAAACTACGGCTCAACGACTATGGCCGTGACTCCCGGTTTCACCTCTCCAACTGATCCACGCGATGACCGAACTGTTTCAGTCGGGGATACGCTTTTTCGTAGTTGTTTGTGCTGCGACACGACCTGGGCCCTCCTGAGCCAAACGCTTTAATCCGGCAGAGTGCACTATTTTGCGAGAAGGGCAGCGGGACGCCTCACGCGCTTTTCCCCCAATCGTCGCTCGGACACGTGTCGTGCGCGAACCCGTAAGCCCGGTGGCATACGACTGCATAAAGATCATCGTCGTCCGCGACGGCTCCGCAATTCTCCTCAGCGAGTTCGGCGAGAAGCCCGTCCAGGTCGGTGACATCGTTGCTCTCGCCGCTAACACCCTTTGCGGCGGCGAACCCGAAGGTTCACTCACAGTGACCACTCTTTACCTCGACCGCGACTACGTCATCGACCAACTCTTCTGGCAATACGCCGAGCTGCTCGCGGATCGGTGGGATGCTCGGGATTTCGCTAGTGAGCTTTACTCCGAGCCAGCTCAGATTTTGAGCCTTGGCGAAGAGCGCGCCGGGGTGCTCATGCCGTGGTTGGATGAATTGGTGGCGCTTAGCATCGATGGCGCACCACCCGATCGGTTCTACCGAATGCAGGCCCTGCTCTTCGCGGTGCTTGATGTAACCATTCCCCACCTAAAAACTACCCCGGTGCGTCGCACACCAAGTCAGCGGAAGACACTCCGCCGGCCCGGCACCCCGTCGCTCCGCCGGTTCGGGCCGCTACGCACCGAAGCTCGACAGGCTCTGGAACTGCTTCGAAACCGGCCCGAGGAACGGTGGACCCTCCAGGATCTCGCATCGGCCGTGCACTTGTCTTCATCGCAACTCGGCCGGGTCTTCGTGGACGCCTACGGCAAGACACCAATGACCTATTTATCGACAGTGCGCGCCGAGAGACTTGCTCGACTTCTGCGCGAGACTGACCTGCCGATCGAGGTAGCGATGGCTCAGGTCGGCTGGCAGAGCCGGGGACACGCCGCACGGATGTTCCGTCAGGCTGTTGGAGTTACGCCCACCCGGTATCGGCACGTGGCCGGGGCAGTGCCACGGCGTGAGTCGTGATACATATTTGCGCATCTGAGGTACGAGTATCCGCATCTCGCCCGCGCCTCCGCCCGGAGGTAGCCGCTCGACTGGTAGTCCAGATAAGACTCGTTGGGTTCACCGCCGCGCCCGACGGTCACATCGCTTGTTTCGCTGTCCGTCTCTCATTGCTGGTGGTCCCGGCGTACCTGATCGTCACCGAGCCCGATCGGCCCGGTGCTCAGGGTATCGGGAGGAGACCAGGCCATGGCCAGAACGCGGGAGCAATCCCAGGAGGGGCGAGAGGCGAAGCTCGACGAGCTGCATGAGCGCCTGACCGGTGCTGTGGAACAGCTCGTCGCCGGTGATGACTGGGCGCGGGCGCTCGCGTTCGCGGCACGATTTCGGGCGCGATCCTTTTCTAACACGCTGCTGATCTGGGCACAGCATGAGGCCGCGTATGAGGCGGGCCGGGTGCCCGACCCGATGCCGTCGTACGTGGCGGGGTATCGACAGTGGCAGGGTTTGGGCCGTCAGGTGGATAAGGGCCAGTCGGGATACATGATCTTCGCCCCGGTAACGGGACGCTTCGCCTCGTCAAATCCTGCTGCCTCCGATTCATGGCGTCGGCTTGAGAAGGGCGAGAGGCCGAGGCCGGGCGAGGTCGTGCGGTCGAAGATGATCGCCGCGCGCCCTGCCTACGTGTGGGATGTCGCGCAGACGGCTGGGGACCCAATTCCGGAACCGCCCTCACCACGGCTTCTAGAAGGCGAGGCACCCGCCGGTCTATGGGGCGGACTGGCAGCCCTGGTCGAGGAGCGCGGGTTTGAGGTGCTTCGGGTCCCACACGAGGGGATGATCCAAGGCGCCAACGGGGTGACGGACTACACCGCGAAGACGGTGGCGGTGCGAGAAAACATGGACCCGGCCGCGCAGGTGAAGACTCTCGCTCACGAACTCGGTCATGTGCTCATGCACGGCTCTGATGCCGAGAACGCTCGCCAGCACCGTGGCATCGGAGAGGTCGAGGCAGAGTCGGTCGCGCTGATGATCGGCGCCGCCCACGGCATGGACACTTCTGGTTACACGATTCCGTACGTGTCGACCTGGGCGGCCAGGGTCGACGGCAAGGAGCCGGTCGAGATCGTCAAGACCACCGGTGAGCGGGTTCGCAAGACCGCGATGGGAATCCTCGACCAGCTCGATACCGCCCAGCTCGGCGACGGCACCCCGCCGGGCTTGGAACGTGAGACACCGCAACGAAACCAGTCCGATACCGAACGGTTAGCGCCCGAACGCGCAGCGTTGCTACTTGACGCTGGCGCGCGGGTCACGACCGTAGCGACCGCAACGGCGCGAGAGAGAGGCCTGTGATGGTCTTCCCAGACGTGTTCGCCCGTGCGCTGACGCGAGCATCCGGCCCGCAGTCGTTGCCTGCTGCCGCCGAAGAGCTGGCTCGCGTGGGAGTACCGGTGTTCCCGTGCATACCGGGCGGGAAACGACCGCTGACCGAGCACGGCTTCCACGACGCCACGACCGACGCCGACCGAGTCGCCGCGTGGTGGGCCCGGTCTCCTGGGGCGAACATCGGGGTCCCGACCGGTGCACCCTCGGGCATGGTCGTGGTGGATGTCGATGTCCATGGCCCTGTCGATGGGTTCCGTGGTTTCTCGCGCGCCCATCGAGTGGATTTGCTGGACGGGTGGCAGCTCCTGGTATCCACGCCGTCGGGTGGGATGCACGCCTACTACCGATCAACGCTTGGTCAGGTGCAACGGTCCTGGCAGGCGGCGCGCGCGGGGATCGACTTCCGTGGCGACGGCGGATACATCGTCGTCCCACCCTCACGGATGTCCATCGCCGGCAACGTTGTCGGTTATCGGGCGCGGCGGGTCGAGGCCGGAACGTCCTCGGTGCTCGACTCGGATCGGTTGCGAGATTTCCTCGACCCGCGCCCCACAGTTCGCGAGCCGAGGAATACAGCTCAGCGGCAAGGTGCGGATGTGTCGCGGTTGGCGAGATGGGTCGCTGGACGCGCGGAGGGTGAGCGGAACCGCAGCCTGTTCTGGGCCGCGTGCCGGCTTGCGGAGAACGGCCTACCAACCTCCGATGCCCTCGACGTACTGGGCGCCGCTGCTTCGGATGCGGGTTTGGGTGAACAGGAGATCATCGCGACCATCCGTTCTGCCTACCGTGCCGCTCACCCCGTCAGGGACGCGTCCGCGTCCTCCGTGCAAGCGTCGGCACCGCCAGAGGCAGGCACCTGGTTTGTCAGGGACCCTGCTGCTTCGGGCCCGTCGAATACGCGGGTCCTGTGATGGCCACCTCCATTCTCGCCGAGCAGGCGGGCCGCCGTTGGGCGGTAGTGACGGCTGTGGCCGGGACGGTGTTCATCGCTGCGGGGGCGTTCTGGCTCAGCTTTACGGCGTTGGCGGACCTTGCCGCCCGGTCCGGGATTGGCGAAGAACAAGCATGGGCTTGGCCGCTGATCGTGGACGGGATGATCGTGGTCGCCACGGTCGCCGTCGTCGCTCTGGCCGGACGGCGGTCGGCCTGGTACTCGTGGGCACTGCTGATAGGCGGGGCCGTCGTGTCTGTGACCGCGAACGCGATCCACGCCGTCGTCGCCGCCGACGCCGATGTCCCAGGTGTGTTGGCCGCGAGTGTGGCGGCTGTCCCGCCGGTTGTGCTGTTGGCGATCACCCATCTGACCGTCATTCTCACCCGCCCCCTCCCCTCCGCTGGGGAGCCGTCAACCGCTGAGGAGACGCCGGACGTCTCAGGCACCACGACCGCGCAACGAAACCTCGTCGCACCGCCGCCGCGCGTTGGGAGCACGCTCTTGAGACGACTCCCCGCTGTTGAGGAAGCACCGCTCCGCGCGGCTGCTGCCGCGGATCGGCGCGACCACGCCCGGGAGCTACATGGCCGGGGGTGGTCTAACAAGGAGATCGCCCGCGAGCTCCAGGTACATCCCTCGACCGTGGGCCGATGGTTCGCCAGCGCGCACCGTCCCGACGACACCGAAGATGCCGAAGTCGAGGAGGCAGATAACTAATGAGCAGCCATCCCGCCCAGCCACACGAGCGCCATCAACACGCGCCCGAGCCGGAGACGGCCCCCGCCTCATCGGAGCGTGCCGACAGGACAGAGACCCCGGAGGCGGTGCAGGCCGCAAGAATCAGCCGCCCGGGCAGCGACACGTCGCCGACAGGAGCGTCCGTCAGCCGTGTGCGGGGTGTGGAGTGGGTGCGGCCGACCGACTTGATGGCTCGTCACGGTGCCGCGTTGGCGGGTCGGGGTATTGACTTCGAGGTCGAGCTGGCCCGCCGCACCCGTAGCCTCCCGGCTCAGGCGGTCCGTGCGGGCAGACGCCGGATCAGCGACGCGCAAACGGTCGAGGCCGAGCGGGCACGGCGTTTACCGCCGGTGTCGGACTTCGGGCGTTCGGGCGGGTCACAGTCGTGGGTGACGCGTTCGGGGATCGGGCTGAGGTGAGCTGACGATGCGCGCCCCCAGCACCGACACGTCGCAGACGACGTCTGCTGGAGGCGCGTGCGCACCTGTGTGTCAGGAGGTGCCCCGACCATGACCGAGAACACGCACACCACGACCGAGCGCCCGACCGAGAGCGTCGAGGACTACACAACCAGCGAAGGCCTACGCATCCTGCTGCGCCGGCTCCACGAATTAGGGCCGGGCGGATGGCGACGCGACCCAATGGCAGCGGAGCTGATGGTGTTCGTAGCCGAGAAGTACGCGCGCTTGGCGAGCAAGCACGGGTTGGACCCGTGGGAGGCGGCGTCCGCAGCGTTCGACGTGATGCGCACCCGGGCCGCCCGGACCGCGGTCGACCCGTGGGCGGTGGTCACTCATGCGGTGCGGATCACCTGCATCTTCGAGGAACGTGCCCAAGGCTTGCTGTGCTCGGTGCATCAGGCACGACGCCCGCACGTGTCGGCATTCCACGACCCGGAACGGTTCAGCGACCGCGACAATCCCCTGATCGACTACGACCCCGCGTTCCACGTCACCGATCCAACGCCAACAGGCGACGGCGACGGCGACGGCCAGAGCCAAGGTGAGGACGAGCCCTCGGCGGGGGCGTCCACCTCCGCGTCGGCCGCGGTCGAGGATGCCATCGAGTTCTTCACCCTGCTGGACTGGCCGCCGGCGACCGCGCGAGCCGGGATCGAACACGTCTGCGGGGCACTGACCAGGGCTGGCACTCGCCAGGCTACCTACGAGGCCCTGCGACGCGACAAGCACGCCCGCGCCCTGCTCGACATCACTCGCACCTCTTGGACTGCCCTCTTGAAGGCGGTACTGGGCAATCCCCACCCTGCCTACGCCGCGACCGCTGCCGGGCGGGGCGTGCTGCTACGGCTGCTGATCGGCGAGCCCGTCGCGGTGCTGCTGCGTGATGACGACCTCGTCCTCGCCGTCTCTCTCGCCGCACCTCGCGAACCTGGCGGGGGTGGGTCGCGGTGAGCGCACCAGCGGGGTTCATCGAGCTGGAGCGGACGGTCGCCTCGATTCGGGTCGGACGCCGGCACCGGACCGAGCTGGGCGACATCGATGAACTTGCTGCGTCCATTGAGCGCGACGGGCTCCTGCAACCCATCACGATCACCCCCGACGGGGTGCTGGTGTGCGGTGCCCGCCGGCTGGCGGCGATCACACGTCTCGGATGGAAGAAAACCAATGTGTGGGTCCGCTCAGGTATCTCCGACCGCCTCGGACATCTCCTGGCCGAGCAGGACGACAACGCGCTGCACAAGCCACTGACGCACACCGAGGCCGCCGCCCTCTACCGGGAACTGAAAACCCTGATGGCCGAAGACGCCGAACGGCGACAAGCAGCAACCATGTTCAGCAGCGACCACCCGCCGGGAGCTGACGGTGGTGGAAAATTTCCACCACCGTCAGCCGGCTCGCGCGGCAAGACCCGCGAGCAGGCCGCGGCGATGATCCCGGGCGGCGCCTCCTACAAGACCCTCGACAAGATCGGCTACCTGGAGCACATCGCCGCCGACCCCGCCCAACCGACCGAACTCCGCGCGCACGTCGCTGCTGAGTTGGCACGCATCGATGCCGGCGCTCCGGTCCATCCCATTTACGAATCCGTCCGCGCCACCGCGACCACCGCTCAAGATCAGCGTGAGACTGACCTGCACCAGCTCGCCTCCGACGCGCTCACCCGAGCCAAGAACAGCAAGACGAAGAAACGCACACCCCGCCCCGCCCCGTCCTCCGACGAAGGTGGCGAGCCGGTTCAGTATCCGGTGCGGGCGTTCGTGCTCACCTGGGGTGAACTGGTCGACTGGTGGACCCACTACGACGCCGATCAGCTCGCCGCCGAACTCAGCGACGAACAGATCGAGTCCTTCCTGACCACTGCCGCCGGGACCGGCCAGTTCGCGGACGAGCTGCGTGCTGCCCACGACCGACAGACCGGCAGTGACCTCGCGCCCGTCCGCGGTCACCTGCGCGCCCTCTGACTCCTCCGCGCCGCTCTTCAGGCCGCTGGGTTCCGGTAGTGCACCTACGGGGCATGAAGACACCCGACCTCACTGACCCCCGTATCCGTCGCCGATGGATCGCCGTCCTCGCCGCAGTCGCGGCGGTTCTCGTGCTGGCCGGTGTCGGCGTCTACGGCCTCATCACCGGACCACCCACACCCGCCGGCACCGACAGCGGCTCGACCGGTCCTGGGCCAGCCGCCACGACACCTACCGTCCCGGCGCCGACTGCTACACCGCGCCTGCCCGTCGTAGCCGGGTCGGATGATCCGGAGACTTTCGCCCGCAACGTTGCGACTGCCTTATTTGCCTGGGACACCGCGTCGGGATTCATGCCCCAGGACTACACCTCGGTTCTTCTTGCTGACGGCGACCCCACTGGCGCCGAGCAAGCCGGGCTTGCCTCCGACATCGCCACCTACCTGCCCACCCGGGAAGCGTGGGCGAAGCTGCGCCAGTACGCCACGACCCAGCACCTCACCATCGATGCCCAGTTCGTCCCCAAAGCCTGGGATACCGCCGTCGCACAGGCTCAACCGGGACAGCTCCCTGCCGGAATGACCGCCTACACAATCGAGGGCACCCGCCACCGCACCGGCCTCTGGAACAACGAACCGGTCGCCTCCGAACATCCGGTGACGTTCACGATGTTCATCGTCTGCGGCCCGACCTACGACACCTGCCATCTGCTGCGGCTGTCCCAGCTCGACAACCCTCTCCGATAAGCCCAGGAGGTCGTTGTCGTGAAGAAGCTCGCCGCTGCCGCTCTCGCCCTGGTCCTGCTCGGCCCGTCGTTCGCGCTGGTCGGGATCGGGGTGCTGATGAACCCCGCCTCCACCGCCGCGTGCACCGCCACCGGGAACGGCATCACGATCGGCGATGTCCCCGAGTCGTTGACCGTGACCACCGCGGACGGCGAGACCTTCACCCTCAACAACCGGCAGCTCACCTACGCCGCGACAATCATCGAGACCGGCTCGGGCATCGACGGGGTTACCCGGGACGGGCTCCAAATCGCGCTGATGGCAGCCCTCACCGAATCCACCCTGCGCATGCTCGCCAACACGGGCACCTACCCCGAATCCGCGAACTACCCCAACGACGGTGACGGCTCCGACCACGACTCGCTGGGCCTGTTCCAGATGCGACCTCAGTCCGGGTGGGGCACGGTCGCCGACCTCATGGACCCCGTCTATCAGGCGCGGGCGTTCTTCGGAGGACCAGACGGCCCGAACTACCCCAGTCCCCGAGGGCTGCTAGATATCCCCGGCTGGGAATCCATGGACAAAGGCGAAGCCGCCCAGGCCGTCGAGGTATCTGCCTACCCCGACCGGTACCGCAACTACGAGCCCGTCGCCGAGACCATCCTGACCACCCTCACCACCAAGACCACTGCGAACACTTCGACCGGCAGCACAGTCGCGCCAATAGTGATGACCGCGGCAGAGTCGTCGCGGGTGGTGTTCCCGCTGCCGGAGGGCACCTGGGTTCCCTCCTCGGACTACGGGCCCCGGGTCCACCCGATCAGCGGGGAGAACTCGTTCCATACCGGTGCTGACTTCGCCGCCCCCGACGGCACCCCCATCCTCGCCGCAGCAGACGGAACCGTGACCGTCGCCGAGTTCTCCGGCGGCTACGGCGGACTTGTCGTCATCGAACATCACATCGACGGAGCAGTCGTGGCGACGGCGTATGCGCACATGTGGGAGACCGGCATCCGCGTCACGGCCGGCGACACCGTCACCGCCGGACAGCACATCGGCGACGTCGGCTCCTCCGGCAACTCCACCGGCCCGCACCTGCACTTCGAGGTCCGCAACGGCGGCACCAACGGCCAGCACAGCGACCCCGCCTCCTGGCTCAACGCCCACAACGCCGCCGACCTGCCCGAGCCTGCCACCGGCGCACCCGGCGGCTGCAACCCCGGACCAGGGACAGCGGGCGGGGAGCCGGAGCCGGTGGATGGCGACCCAGACCGCATGGTCGACGACCCCACCAGCGGCGGGCAAATCACCGCCCGCCTCCTTCACCTCCACAGCCAGGCCACGGCAGCATTCCCGGAGACCTCCTGGTCCTGCTACTCGCCACGTCGCGGCACCGTCTCCGAACACCCCCTGGGCCGGGCGTGCGATCTGACGTTCGGTAACGCCATCGGCACCAACCCCACTCCCCCGCAGCTCGAGGCCGGATGGCAGGTCACCAACTGGATGAAGGACCACGCCGAAACCCTCGGCGTCGAGTATCTGATCTGGCAGGACAAGATCTGGTCCTTAGCCCGAGACGCCGAAGGATGGCGCGACTACGCGCACGGCACAGATATCACCACCCGGCACATCGACCACCTCCACGTCACTGTCCGGGCCGGAAGCTGACGGCCATGGACGTGTTCCCCGACTTCGAGGGCCTGAGCGGCATCGGCGACCTGCGCGAAGTAGTCGGCGCGCTCCTGACGTTCGTGCTCATCACCGCCGTGTTGATGCTGATCGTCTCCGCCATCATCTGGGCCATCGCCACTGCCAACGGCAACCACACCGCCGCGTCCAAGGCACGCATCGGCGCGTGGACCGCCCTCGGGACCACAGTCGTGGCCGGCGGCGGGGTCGCGTGGATGAACTGGCTCATCACCCTCGGTCAGCAGCTCTGACGACGCCCTGCCGCCCGTGTCGCGAACCTGTCGTGTTTGCGGCGTCACGGGTTTGGCCGCGCACCTGACCGCCGAACCCATCCGTGTTCTCCGCACTACCGGCGGAGAACGTTCGTCAGGAGGCCCACCGTGTTCGATCTCATCACCGCTCTGCCCGTGCTCATGCCCATGGACATCAACATCGATCCCAACAGCGATGGCCTGCCTGGTATCGCACAGCTCCGCACCATCGTCGGCGCCGTGATGACCGTCGGCCTGATCCTGTCCGTGCTGGCGCTGATCATATCGGCGATCGTGTGGGGCTTCGGCGCGAACTCCTCCAACCCGCATCTCGCCGGCCGCGGAAAAGTCGGCGTCCTCGTCTCCTGCGGTGCGGCCGTGATCTGCGGAGCGTCGGTGACGCTGATCAACTTCTTCTGGAACGTCGGCCAGCAGGTCTGACCCACCCACCGCAATCACTCCTCACACATAGGGGT
>NZ_JABFOM010000010.1:0-95691 GCF_013116715.1 Arthrobacter sp. 147(2020) | reverse complement strand
CGCCTGCAACGGTGCCAACGGTTACAGTTTTGGGATGGGGCTGATCTGGAAACCGGACTATCTAGGACACGGGTTCATCTGCGCCGACCTGCCGCTCGGCGCCGACGACGAGGGCCCGTGCGTCGCGACGCTGGTGTCTTACACTTCCCCGGCAATCGAGACCCTGCTGCCCGAACACCCGACGCCGGCGCACTCTCGGGCCGGTGGCTGGTGGCCGGGCCTGCTGGATCGCCTGCTCCGCCGCCGCGGACCGGCGAGCATCGACGAACCAGTCTCCGCTGAGCCGACCACTGTCACCGCAGTACTCTACGTGCACGGCTGGAGTGACTATTTCCTTCACCGTGGCCTCGCCGAGTTCTACGCCGCGCGCGGAGTCGCCTTCTACGCGGTGGATCTGCGCAAGTACGGGCGCAGCCTCCGCGACTGGCAGACCCCCGGATATGTCGGGAATCTCGCCGAGTATGACGACGACATCGATGCTGCGTTGCGGGCGTTGGCGACTCACATCCGTGAACGGGAGGGGGCTGCGGTGCCGGTGAAGGTGCACCTGATGGCGCATTCCACTGGGGCACTCATCGCCTCGCTGTGGGCTCACCGCAATCCCGGCCGGGTTGCCAGCCTGATCCTGAACAGTCCCTGGCTGGATGTGCAGGGCAGCGCGATCTTGCGCGGCGCTACCCAGGGCCTCCTGGATCCCATCACCCGGTTCAGGCCGAAGGCCCGGCTGAAGCTTCCGGAGTTCGGATTCTACTGGCGCAGCATCAGTAATACCGGCGACGGCGACTGGGACATCCATCCCCTGTGGCGCCCCGAGTTCGGTTTCCCGATCAGGGCGGGTTGGGTGGCCGCGGTCCTCGCCGGGCATGCCCAGGTGCGCCGGGGGCTGGACATCGGCGTCCCGGTCCTGGTCCTGGCCTCGACCCGCTCCTCGGTGAGCCCGGTCTGGAGCGAGGCGATGCTCACCTCGGACAGTGTCCTCGACGTGACCCTGATGACCCAGCGGGCCCTCCAGCTTGGCCCGAACGTGACCGTCTGCCGCTATGAGGGCGCACTGCACGACGTCTTGCTCTCCAAGGAACCGGTCCGTCGCAAGGTGTACCTGACCCTTGACGGCTGGCTGCGCTGCCAGGAACTGGTCGGCCGAAGCTAGCGGGGGGCGGCAGCAGACTGGTCGACCGCCCCGCCGAAGCGGCGGTCGCGGCCCGCGTATTCGCCGATCGCCCGCCACAACACCCGGCGGTCGACGTCGGGCCACAGCACGTCCATGAACACCATCTCCGCGTAGGCAGACTGCCACAGCATGAAATTGGAGAACCTCTGCTCACCGGAAGTCCGCAGGAACAGGTCGACGTCGGGGAGATCGGGTTCGTCGAGATACTTCTGGATGGTCTTCTCCGACACGGCGGACGCCCGCAGCTTGCCGGCTTGAACCTGTTCGGCGATGGCACGGGCAGCGTCGGCGATTTCCGCCCGCCCCCCATAGTTGACGCACATGGTGAGGGTGCAGGTGGTGTTGCCGAGGGTCTGCTGTTCAGCCACCTCCAGTTCCTTCACCACCGACTGCCACAGCCGGGGACGTCGTCCGGACCACCGGATCCGGACACCCCAGGCGTCCAGCTGGTCGCGCTGCCGGCGCAGGACGTCCCGGCTGAACCCCATCAGGAACCGCACCTCGTCCGGTGAGCGTTTCCAGTTCTCGGTGGAGAACGCGTAGACGGACACGTGCTTCACCCCTATCTCGATGGCCCCGGCCATCACATCGAGCAGTGCCGCCTCCCCGGCCCGGTGACCTTCCGTACGGGGCAGACCGCGCTGGTTGGCCCACCGGCCGTTCCCGTCCATCACAATCGCCACGTGCTTGGGCACGAACTGCGCAGGGATGGCCGGAGCCGTTTCGCCCGAGGGGTGTGGCCACGGGCGTGTAGGGCCGGCGGTTCGTCGGTCCTGATTCACTGTTCGTCCTGATTCGCTGTCGGTCCTGAACTGACTGTCGGTCCTGACTTCACTGACGCTCCACTAGTTTGAGGGATTTGACGACTCGTTCAAGGTGCCACTGCAGGTAGCTCGCAACCAGGCCGGCAGCCTCCCGGCGGGACTGCGGGCCGGAAGCGTCAGCTGTTTCCCAATTGCCGGAAAGCAGCGCGGCGAGCAGTTCCATCGATTCGGCCGACGGCGACGCGGCCCCTGGTGGACGGCAGTCAGGGCACACTCCCCCACCCAGCGGCGCCGAGAAGGCGGAGTGCGGCCCGGGGACCCCACAGCGGGCGCAGTCGGTGAAGCTTGGCGCCCAACCGGCCGTGGCGAGGGCACGTAGCAGGTAGGAGTCGAGGATCAGCTCGGGTGCGTGCAGTCCCCGGCTCAGGGCTGACAGGGCCCCGACGATGAGGTTGTACTGGGCTCCGGAGGATTCGCCGTCGGCGTCGGTGAGGCGCTCAGCGGTTTCGGCGATCGCCGCGGCAGCCGTGTACCTGCCGTAGTCGGCGGCGATTCCGTGGCCGTAGGCGCCCTTCGTTTGCGCCTGGGTGACGACATCGAGGCTGCGTCCGGCCACCAGCTGCAGGTCAACCGTCATATAGGGTTCCAACCGCGAACCGAACTTGCTGCTGGTGCGGCGCACACCCTTGGCCACGGCCCTGACCTGTCCGTGATCCCTGGTGAGGAAGACGATGATCCGGTCGGCTTCGCCGAGTTTATGGGTACGCAGCACGACGCCTTCGGCGCGGTAGGTGCGGGAGGCAAAGGACGAGGACACCGTTCCATTTTCGCACCACTTGCGCCGCACGGGGGCATCGGTGGGGGCGCGCCCCCTGACCGGTGCCCCCGTGCGGCGTAATGCCCCACCGGTAGTGCTAGCTGGCCTGCTGCTGGTCCCTGATGGCACGGTTCACAGCTGAGATGACTGCCTTCAGCGCGGCCATCGTGGTGTTGGAGTCGATGCCGACCCCCCAGAGGACACGTTCCCCGATGGTGCACTCGACGTAGGCTGCCGCGCGGGCGTTGCCCCCGGCGGACAGGGCATGCTCGGTGTAGTCCAGGACCCGCACGTCGACCCCGTCCTCTCCCAGGATGGAGAGTAGCGCCGCAATCGGGCCGTTGGCCTCGGCGGAACGCCGCTGCTGGACGCCGTCCACCAGCAGGGACGCGGTGAGCTTGAGGGAGTCGTCTTCCCCGGTAGCGGTGTTGACGCTGGTGAGGGCATAGTGTCCCCAGGTGCCAGCGCCCCCGGCGCGGCTGGGCAGGTACTCGTCCTGGAAGACCTTCCACAACTCGGCCCCGGTAATTTCCCCGCCAGCCGTGTCGGTACGGCGCTGGATGACCCCGGAGAACTCGATCTGGGCCCGTCGCGGCAGGTCCAGGCTGTGCTCGTTCTTCAGCAGGTAGGCGACGCCGCCCTTGCCGGACTGGGAGTTGACCCGGATCACTGCCTCGTAGCTGCGCCCAATATCCTTCGGGTCAATCGGCAGGTAGGGCACGGCCCAGGGGATGTCCTCGACGGTCTTGCCGGCCTCGGCGGCGTCGGCCTCCATCCGTTCGAAGCCCTTCTTGATGGCATCCTGATGGGAGCCGGAGAAGGCGGTGAACACGAGGTCGCCTCCGTACGGTGAACGCTCGGGGACGGGGAGCTGGTTGCAGTACTCGGCCGTCCGCCGGATGTGGTCAATGTCGGAGAAGTCGATCTCCGGGTCGATACCCTGTCCGTAGAGATTCATGCCCAGTGTCACCAGGTCAACGTTGCCGGTGCGTTCGCCGTTGCCGAACAGGCAGCCCTCGATCCGGTCAGCGCCCGCCAGGTAGCCGAGCTCGGCCGCGGCGACGCCGGTCCCGCGGTCGTTGTGCGGGTGCAGGGACAGGATGATGTTCTCCCGGTTGTCCAGGTTCCGGCACATCCATTCGATCGAGTCGGCATACACGTTGGGGGTGGCCATCTCGACGGTTGCGGGTAGGTTCAGGATCATCTGGCGGTCTGCGCTGGCTTCCAGCACCACTGCTACCTCGTTGCTGATCCGCGCCGCGAATTCCAGCTCCGTGCCGGTGAAGGACTCGGGCGAGTACTCGTAGGTGACCTCGGTGTTCCTCAGGGTCTCCTCGAACTTCTTGCAGAGTCGCGCCCCGGTCAGCGCGATGTCGATGATGCCGTCCTTGTCCTGGTTGAACACCACCCGGCGCTGCAGGACCGAGGTCGAGTTGTACAGGTGGACGATGGCACGATCGGCGCCCTCAATCGACTGGTAGGTACGCTCGATCAGGTGCTCCCGGGCCTGCGTGAGGACCTGGATGGTGACGTCGTCGGGGATCCGGTCCGTCTCGATCAGCTGGCGGACGAAGTCAAAGTCGGTCTGCGAGGCTGAGGGGAAACCCACCTCGATCTCCTTGTAGCCCATCTGGACCAGGAGGTCGAACATCTTGTGCTTGCGTTCAGGGCTCATCGGGTCGATCAGCGCCTGGTTCCCGTCCCTCAGGTCGACAGCGCACCAGCGGGGAGCCTTGGTGATGACCTTGTCGGGCCAGGTCCGGTCAGGCAGCTCGACGGTGATCTGGTCCTGGAACGGCGTGTACTTGTGGAACGGCATTCCGGAGGGTTTTTGTGCGTTGCGCATGATGGTTGGCCTGTTCTGTGGAGGTTCTGGGGAAGACTCCGGGGCCGCTTCGCGACGACTCTGAGCCGGGATCTTCAGGACTGGGCCGGGCATCACTGACTCCGCAGCGGGGAGTCGGCCTTGACTGTGTCTTGAATGACTACCTAGTCGTTCTGGCCCCGCCGCGGCAGCTAAGAAGGAGCAGTTCTGCACGCACAAGCCCACCCTAGCATGGAGCATAGGATGGAATCCGGATCGATTTCACTTCTTGGCACACTCGAATTCACCCCACCAGTTAGGATCACCATGGCATCGGCAGGGACCACCCACACGGCAACCGGCACCGAGGTTAGGGTTCAGGACGACCTGTTCCGGCACGTCAACGGTGGCTGGTTGAGCACCACCGATATTCCGTCGGACCGGCCGTTGGAAGGTGCTTTCACTCAGCTCCGGGATGCCGCCGAACTGGCCGTGCGCCAAATCATTGAAGACGCGGCGGCGACGCCTGATCCGTCCGGCGACAACTTCAAAATCAAGGCGCTGTACGGGTCCTTCATGAACGAGGTCCTCATTGAGCGGGCGGGGGCGGAGCCGGTGGCTCCCCTGCTGGAAAGAATTGACGCGGTCGAGTCGACGGCGGCCCTGGTCACCCTGGACGCCGAGCTGTCCCGGACCGGTATCGCCGGGCTCGCGCTGCCCTACGTGAGCAACGATGCTGGCAACCCCGAGAGGTACATGCTGCACCTCTACCAGTCGGGGCTGGGCATGCCCGACGAGTCCTACTACCGGGAGGACAAGTTCGACACCTCGAGGACCGAATACCGGGCTCTCCTGGTCGCGCTGCTCAGGGAGGCGGGAGTGGACGACGCCGAGGGCCGGGCCGCCGCCGTCTTCGACCTGGAAACCAAGCTTGCAGCTGCCCACATGGACACGGTCACCCGGCGTGACCCACAAGCTACCTACAATCTGCTGACCCTGGACGCCGTCGTCGAACTGGCGCCCTTCAGCGGCCAGTGGTTGAAGACCCTGACCCGCAACGCCGACGGCATCGACGAACTGATCGTCAGCCAGCCCGAGTACCTGGCCGCCGTCGACAGCCTCTTGGCCTCGGTTGACCTGGAGGTCTGGAAGAGCTGGCTCACCACCCGGGTGCTGCTGCACTCAGCCGGGTACCTCAGCCGCGCGTTCGTCGACGCGGCCTTCGCCTTCTACGGCACACACCTCAGCGGCACACCGCAGATCAAGGACCGCTGGAAGCGGGGTGTGGCGCTGGTGGAGGGGGCCGTCGGTGAAGCCGTCGGACGCGAGTACGTGAACCGCCACTTCCCACCCACCCACAAGGCGATCATGCTGGGGCTGGTCGAAAACCTGTTGGCCGCCTACCGGGAGAGCATCACCTCGCTCGACTGGATGACCTCAGCAACCAAGGAGCGGGCCCTCGCCAAGCTTGAGCAGTTCCACACCAAGATCGGCTTCCCCGATCAGTGGATCGACTATTCGGAACTGGAAATCATCGACGGCGACACCTACGGCAATGTCCGCCGCGCGACGGCTTTTGAACTGGATCGTCAGCTCGCCCGGTTGGGCGGACCGATCGACCGGGGCAACTGGCTGATGACACCGCAGACCGTCAACGCCTACTACATGCCTACCATGAACGAGATCGTCTTCCCGGCAGCCATTCTGCAGCCACCGTTCTTCGACGTCGACGCCGATCCGGCGGTCAACTACGGAGCGATCGGCGCAGTGATCGGCCACGAAATCGGGCACGGGTTTGATGACAAGGGTTCGCAGTTCGATGGAAGCGGGCGGCTGGACAACTGGTGGACCGACCAGGACCGGGCCGCCTTCGACGCGCTCACTGCGCGTCTGGTGGAGCAGTATGACCAGCTCAGCCCCGCCGAGGCTCCCGGGAACACTGTCAACGGCAACCTCACCCTTGGTGAGAACATCGGAGACCTGGGCGGCCTGTCGATCGGCTACCGCGCCTACCTGCTCAGCCTGGACGGCGCTGAACCGCCCGTCATCGATGGCCTGACCGGCGCGCAGCGCTTCTTTACCTCGTGGGCCCAGTGCTGGCGGCAGAAGATCCGCGCCGAGGAGGCCCTGCGCCGGCTTACTGTCGATCCGCACTCCCCCAACGAGTTCCGGTGCAACCAGGTGGTCCGCAACCTGGATCCGTTCCACGACGCGTTTGGCGTGACTGAGGCAGACCAGCTGTGGCTGGAACCCGACCAGCGGGTGCGGATCTGGTAGTTGCTACGAGCCGAACGATGACTGGCAGGTCACCTGGTCAGCAGTCTGGCCTGAGAGTTCGGGCGGCAGCCCTTCCGTCGTGACGGTGCTGCCGCTGGTGAAGTCGGCGCCCACGCTGAGGGCGAGCCCTACGGTGGCCGGGCTGGCCAGCACCTGCACCTCGGCGAGCCCGAACAGTTCCGCTACTGATGCCGCGATCGCCTCGTAGCCGGGGCCGACGAACAGCTGGGTCGCTGGCGTTTCGGTGTCCTCGCTGACCACTGTCTGGGTGTAGCCCTCACCTTGCAACAGCTCCAGGATTTCCTCACCCCGGTCGGTTTCGCCTGAGGAGTCGATGACGGTGAACGGGACTGCTGCGGGATCGAAGTCTGGTTCCGGCTCGGCGGACGGCTCGTCGCCGGCCTCCTGCGTCGCGTCACCCGAGGCTGACGGCTCGGGTGAGGCTGAGGGCTCGGGGTCCGCGGCGTCGATGATGCTGCGGTCGTCCACGAGGGTCTCGAACAGTTCAGCGGCGCGTTCCTCGTCAGGGATCAGCCGGTTCAGATCGGGCTCGTAGGGCAGGACGGGCATCGTCACAAACGCCACCTTCGCCAGGTCGACGTCCTTCAGGCGATCGGCCAGGCGCAGCAGATCGGGAATCTGGCTCAGCCCGTCGTCGACGGTGAGGTTTTTGGTAATGGTTTCGGCGATGGCGTACATCCGGGGAAGGTTGTTGAGGGTTCCCTCCTCGGTGATTTTGCGGGCCATCGACGCCATGAACGACTGTTGTGCCCGGATTCTGCCCTCGTCGCCGCCGTCTGCAAACCCGTGGCGGGTCCGCAGGAAGGCCAGCGCCTGTTCACCCTCCACCTCGGAGGTGCCAGCGGGGAGGCTGAGGCCTGAGTAGGTGTCTTCGATCGCCTGGTTCACGCACACCTCGACACCGCCAAGGGTCGAGGAGAGTTCCTTCACTGCCTTGAAATCGGCCATCATGAAGTGGTCGATCTTCAGGCCCGTCAGTTCGTTGATCGCGGCGACGGTGCAGCCGGGCCCGCCATTGCCGAGCGCCCCGTTGAGCATCGCCAGGTCCTGCGCCGGGCTGAGCGTGCCGGTTTCCGGGTCGAGGCAGGCCGGAAGCGGCACCAGAAGGTCACGGGGAAAGCTGACCATCGTGACGTTCTCCCGGTCAGCTGACAGGTGCATCAGCATCATGACGTCGGAGTTGCCGGTCTCCGTGGTGAATTCCTCGCCGCCGTACGCGGCGTTCTCGGAGCCTTCCCGGGTATCGGTCCCCAGGATCAGGATTTGCACCGGGTCCCTGTCGATGTTCGCAGTGTCGTCGTCGTCCTGGTCGGTGCTCAGGTTTAGCGGCTGGGTCACCACGTTGCCCTGCAGCCTGATCAGCTGGACGGAGGCGAACCCTGCACCGGCAACGAGGATCGTGGCCAGGGCTGCGGCAATGACCTTAAGGAGGGTCTGGGAGGCCGGCCGGCCGAGGTGGCGCCCACCCGGAGACGCCGCAGCACCCTCAGCGGGGTGGCCAGCATCGGCGGATGGACGACTCATAGGGTGCGGCCCTTTCGAAGAATTCGGTCAATTGTGGCTGGTGGACTGTGGCAAAGCAAACCAGTCCCGGCTTCTCTCAGTCAACGACTGCTGGTGCCGGGTAGTGCCCGGTCTAGAAGCCCAGCCGTACCAGTTGCTTGGGGTCGCGCTGCCAGTCCTTGGCAATTTTCACGTGCAGATCGAGGTAGATCCGCGTACCCAACAGGGCTTCGATGCTCTTGCGCGCGTTGGTGCCGACCTCCCGGAGGCGGGCGCCGCCCTTGCCGATGATAATTGCCTTCTGGGAGGAGCGCTCAACGAAAAGGTTCACCCGGACGTCGAGCAGCTGGTTGTCAGCGCTGCGGCCTTCCCGGGGAACGATCTCATCGACAACCACGGCCAACGAGTGCGGCATCTCATCGCGGACACCCTCCAGGGCTGCTTCCCTGACCAGTTCCGCGACCATGACGGCCTCCGGTTCGTCGGTCAGCGCGCCACCCGGGTACAGGGGCGGGGATTCTGGCATGTGGGACGCGAATACGTCGCCCACCGTCTCGACCTGGAACCCGTCGGCCGCGGAGACCGGGACCACGTCCGCCCAGCCGGCCTCGCCGAGCACTTCCTCGCCAAGGGCCACGACAGCCATCAGCTGACGGGTCAGGGCGGCACGGTCCACCAGGTCGGTCTTGGTGACGACGGCGATCAGCGGCTTCCGCTGCAGGCGGGACAACTGCGCGGTGATGAACTTGTCGCCCGGCCCGATCGGCTCGTTGGCGGGGATGCAGAAACCGATTGCGTCCACTTCGGCGAGGGTGTCCGCCACGAGGTCGTTCAGTCGCTGGCCCAGGAGAGTGCGGGGCCGGTGCAGGCCCGGCGTGTCAACGAGGATCAGCTGGGAGTCCTCCCGGTGCACGATCCCCCTGATGGTGTGCCGGGTGGTCTGCGGCTTGGACGAGGTGATGGCAACCTTCTGTCCCACCAGCGCGTTGGTCAGTGTCGATTTGCCAGCATTCGGGCGCCCGACCAGGGATACGAACCCGGCCCGGTGATTGCGTTCGCTCATGATGTTCCGCCGTGTCCTTGAAGTTGTGCGGGATTTCGGTCCCGGCCGTCGTCGTCGTGCGCGGGCTCCCGCTTCCACACAATGATGTGCGATACCCGGTTTCTGCGGCCCTCAACCCGTTCAGCGCGCAGGCCGATACTGCCGACGGTGACCTCGCTGCCCACGATGGGCACCCTGCCAAGGGTCTTCGCGAGCAGGCCGCCGGCCGTGTCCACCTCATCGTCCTCGAGGTCGACGTGGAAGATTTCGCCCAGGTCGTCGATGCCCATCCGGGAGCTGATCCGGTACTCGCCGTTGCCGAGTGGTTCCAGCTCGGGCACCTCGGAGTCGTACTCGTCGACGATTTCGCCGACAATCTCCTCGATCAGATCCTCGAGAGTCACGAGGCCCGCCGTGCCGCCGTACTCGTCGATGACGATGGCGACGTGGGTGGATTCGCGTTGCAGTTCTTGAAGGAAATCACTCACAGGCTTTGATTCGGGGACATAACGCACCGCACGGCAGACGCCGTCCACCGGGTCCGCATCGCGCTCATCGGGCCCGTGCAGCTGGGCGACGACGTCCTTGAGGTAGAGAATGCCGATGATGTCGTCGGCGCTGTCGCCGATGACAGGGATGCGGGAGTAGCCCGAGCGGAGGAACAGGGACATCGCCTGTTTCAGGGTTGAGCCGGTCTCGATGGATACCATGTCCGTGCGCGGCACCATGACCGACCGCACCTTGGTGTCGCCCAGCTCAAACACCGAGTGGATCAGTTCCGCCTCGCTGTCCTCAATCATCTCCGCGTCGTTGGCACGCGAGAGCAGTTCGCGGAATTCCTCTTCAGTGAAGAAGGCCGCCTCGGCGCGTGCCGCTCCTGGGGTGATGGAGCTGCCGAGGGCGACGAGCCAGCGCGGTACCGGTCCGAGGACTCCGCACAGAAACCGGACCAGTCCGGCCGTGGCGGGAACCACAGTGCTGGCATGGGTGCGGCCCAGCTGGCGGGGGGACACCCCTACCAGGACGAACCCGACTGCCGCCATGGTGGCGGTGGCCAAGAGCCCGGCGATCCACACGTTGTCGAGGATGTCGTGGAAGAGGATCGCGACCGCCACTGCGGCAGCCATCTCGAACCAGACACGCCAGAACCGGAGCGCATGCATATGGGCTATGGGCGAGGCGAGGATACCCTCCAGCGCGCGCCCGGATTTGCCCTGCAGCAGCTCTTCGCCCTCCTGGCGGGGCAGGTAACTGAAGGCAGCCTCGGCGGCCGTCACCAGAGCTGCGACAAGGACGAACACCAACGCCATGAGTGCGAGGACCCAAATGATCAACTGACTGTCTCCTCGGGCGCTTTTCCGCCCAGATAATCGGCCAGCAGGCGACGCTGAAGGCCGAACATTTCGGCCTCGTCGTCGGGTTCAGCGTGGTCGTACCCCAACAGGTGCAGTACACCGTGGGTGGTCAGCAGGAGCAGTTCCTCGCCGGTGGAATGGCCGGCTTTCGCGGCCTGGTCCTGCGCCACCTCGGGACAGAGGACCACGTCGCCGAGAACCCCGGCCGGGGTTAGCCGGCCAGCGGTCCCGGGGCGGAGCTCATCCATCGGGAAGGACAGGACGTCAGTCGGGCCCGGCTCGTCCATCCACTCGATGTGGAGTTTCTCCATCGCTACCGTGTCGACGAGAATGATGGACAGCTCCGCCTCGGGGTGGACATACAGGCTGTCCAGCAGGAACCGTCCCAACCGGACCAAATTCTCCTCGTCGGCGTCGATTCCCGATTCGTTGTTGACCTCGATGCTCATGCCTTGCCTCCCGCGTGTGCCCGCGGTCCGCGGTGGTCGCGGGCAGTCGACGCCCGCTGGTTTTCGTCCCAGACGCTGTAGGCCGTGACGATGTCCCCGACCAGCCGGTGCCTGACGACGTCGGAGGCGTCGAGGGTGCGGAAGCTGACGTCGTCGACACCCTGGAGGATCTCGCTGACCACGCGGAGGCCTGAGTTGGTCCCACCGGGGAGGTCCACCTGGGTGATGTCGCCGGTGACCACCATCTTGGAGCCAAAGCCGAGACGGGTGAGGAACATTTTCATCTGCTCGGGCGTGGTGTTCTGCGCCTCGTCCAAAATGATGAACGCATCGTTGAGGGTGCGCCCGCGCATGTAGGCCAGCGGGGCCACCTCGATGGTGCCCGCAGCCATCAGCCGGGGAATGGTGTCGGGGTCCATCATGTCGTGGAGGGCGTCGTACAGCGGCCTCAGGTACGGGTCGATCTTGTCGCTGAGGGTGCCGGGCAGGAACCCCAGCCGCTCCCCCGCTTCCACCGCCGGGCGGGTGAGGATGATCCGGTTGACTTCCTTGTGCTGCAGAGCCTGCACGGCCTTGGCCATGGCCAGATAGGTTTTGCCGGTACCGGCCGGGCCGATCCCGAACACTACTGTGTGCCGGTCGATGGCCTCGACATAGTCGCGCTGGTTGAGCGTCTTGGGCCTGATGGTCCTGCCGCGGGACGAGAGGATGTTCATGGTCAGCACGTCTGACGGGCTGCTGACCGACTGGTCCTTCAGCATCGAGAGGAGCTGCCGGAGAACCTGCGGATTGACTGTGGTGTTGTTCGCGGCGAGGGTGCGGATCTCGGAGATCAGCCGTTCCGTGCGTGACACGTCCACGGCAGGTCCCGTGATGGACAGCTCATTGCCCCTGACATGGAGGTTGACCCCCACGAAGGTGCTCTCGATCAGCCGCAAGGCTTCATCGTTCGTTCCCAACGCCTGAACCATCTGTTCCGTCGAATCGAAGTGGATCACCACTGTGTCCAGACCCACTGCGCTAATGCCAACTGAAGAATCGGTCATATAATCGGCCTTCGCGGCCTTCCATCTCTCCTTGAATCGGTAACTGACGGCACGACCGTCCGCAGCCAATCTTACGTCACCTGTTCCCCTCCCGAGGAGTTTCCACTCCTGGCTGATCCGCCGGATCGGTGGCCCATTGGCGTGCTCAGGAAGCAGTTGGTCACTACCGGGCAACGGCACGGTTTCAATACTGTCTCAGTCCTGTGACGACTTGGCTACACCCCGTCTGGGCCCGGTGGGCGTATGTAAAGCTGGAAGACGTTGCTCCAGCGCACTACCGCGGGCGACGACCTTCAACATGGATGCGCGGCACAGGGAAAGGACAGGACGCAGATGGAGTGGTCCTTTCAGCCTGGCGATCATCGGCGCGGACGGGGGCGGGCCCTAACGGCGACGGCACTGCTCTCGCTGGCGGGTCTCGGCCTGACCGGCTGCACCCCGGTGGACGGCACCGACGCCGCGACGTCCCTTCCCGCACAGGCGAGCACCGTGACGGGCCCGACGTCGGTCCCCCACTCGGCGGTCCCACCCGCCACAGCCACCGGCGGCAACCTGCTACCCGTCTACTGGATGGGCGACAACAACGGCAGCATCCTGCTGTACCGCGAGTTCCTCAAAGGTGAGCAGGGCGGGGATCCGATCGCCGCGGCGGTGCAGGCCATGACCACCAGCGCACCCCTGGATCCTGATTACTTCGGCCCGTGGTCACCGGCCGGCACAGTCAGCGCGTCAATTTCTCCCGGCAACATCATCACCGTCGACATGTCCCGTGATGCGTTCGGCACGCGGATCGATGAGGGCTCCGCGTACCGTGCGGTGCAGCAGCTCGTCTACACAGCCACCGCGGCGGCCGCCAGCTCGGGGCTCGTGTCCGGCGGCGATCCCAGCAGCGTGGTGATCCTGGTCGACGGGGAGACCGGGTTCAACGCCTTTGGTCACATCGAATTGGGCGGCCAAATGCAGCGTGACACGGCGCTGATGGCCCCAATCTGGGTGATCGAGCCGCAGCATGGCGAGGTTCGCGACCAGCCAGAAATCACCGTATCCGGCAGCGGTGTCTCCGACGACGCCGTGCTGTACTGGCGGATCGATGAGGTGGTCGGCGCCGACCTCAAGCCGCACCGAAGCGGGACCGTGGGGCTGGATGAGGGCCCGGGCTCCCCCGGCCTCTTCGAATTCACCGTCGCCCTGGAGCCGGGTGAATACGAGGTAACCGTCTTTGACCGCCCCGCGGCTGACCAGGACAACCCGGATCAGGACAATAAGGAACTCAACGCTGACACCAAGCGCTTCGACCTGGACTAGAGGGGCGCCGCTACCAGCGGCCGAGCAGCTGGTTCAGCACCGCCAGCGCGGCTGGACCGGCGGTGGAGGAACGCAACACATGGTCTCCCATTCGCACCGCATGGGCCCCGTTCGAGGTGAACAACTCCAGTTCGGCGGCGCTGATTCCGCCTTCCGGCCCCACGACGATCGCGACAGTGCCGGGCACCGCACCGTCAGCTGGCCTGAGGAACGTTCCCAGCCCGTCCACGGCTTCCTCGTGCAGAATCAGCGCCAGGTCCACGCCCGCCAACCAGCCGGCGAGGGACCTGCTGTCATGCAGGCTGTGCACCTCGGGGAGCCGCGCCCGACGCGACTGCTTACCAGCACCCCAGACGGTGGACTCCCATTTCTGCTGCCCCTTGACGGCCTTCTCGGCACGCCAGCGGACAATGCTGCGGTCTGCCTGCCAGGGCAGCACGGCATCCACGCCCAGCTCGGTGGCGGCCTCAACCGCCTGCAGGTCGCGGTCCCCCTTGGCCAGTGCCTGGACGAGGACCAGCGTCGTGGCGGGGGCCGGCTCGTCCTCGACAGTGCTGACTTCAAGGGTGACACTCTGGCCGCTGCTCTCGGCGACGGTCCCCGTGAGCCTGCGTCCGCGCCCATCGGCGACATCGATGGCCTCGCCCACGGTGACCCGTTTCACCGTCGCGGCGTGGCGCGCCTCCGGACCGGTCAGGACGAAGCGGGACCCGGGAGCGGCGGCGGAGACGGCGTTGGGGTCGCCGAAGTACAGTGCGTTGCTCACGCCTAGAGGTTACCCAGCCGCTCTCGCAGCTTCGCGAAGACCCCTGAGCCGTTGCTGGCCAGCTGTCCCTCAACGAACTCTTCGCCGCGTAGTTCGGCAAGCTTGCGCAGCAGTTCCTCCTGCGCCTGGTCGACGTTGCGGGGGGTTTCGACGTTCAGGTGCACCTTGAGGTCGCCGCGCCCGTAACCGCGCAGGTGGGTCACTCCCAGCCCGCGTAGAGTCACGATCTCACCCGACTGGGTCCCCGCCTTGATACCCAGCTCCTGGTCACCGTCGAACGAGGCGAAGTTCAGGGTGGTACCGAGGGCGGCAGCGGTCATGGGGACGCTGAGGGTGACGTGCAGGTCGTCTCCCTCGCGGAGGAACGTGGGGTCCGGGTTGACCCGGATTTCCACATACAGGTCACCCTGCGGCCCGCCGGCCATGCCGGCTTCGCCTTGGCCGCCGAGCTGGATACGGGTCCCGGTGGAGACACCCGCCGGCACCTTGATGGTGAGGCTGCGGCGGCTGCGGACCCGGCCGTCGCCGTTGCATTCGTGGCAAGGGTTGGGGATTACTGTGCCGAAGCCCTGGCAGGTGCCACAGGTGGCGCTGGTCATGACCTGGCCCAGAATGGACCGGACGGCCCGCTGTACCTGGCCTGATCCACCACAGATGTCGCAGGTCCGCGGCGAGGTGCCGGGCTGGCAGCAGGAACCGTCACAGGTGGGGCAGACCGCTGCGGTGTCGACGTCGATCTTCTTGTTGATCCCGAACACGGCGTCGACCAGGTCGATCCGGACCGCAATGAGCGCGTCCTGACCCCGGCGGGTGCGCGACGGCGGTCCGCTGGGTCCGCCGCCGCCGAAGAAGGTCTCGAAGATGTCCTGGAACGCAAAGCCCGGGCCGGCGTGTCCGCCACCGAAACCGTTATCGGTCCCGTTCTCGTTGCCCGTGGTGTCATACACCCGGCGCTTCTGTGGGTCGGACAGCACCTCGTAGGCGCGGGTGACCAGCTTGAACTCCTCCGACGCGTCCGGCCCCGTATTGACGTCCGGGTGAAGTTTCCGCGCCAGCTTGCGATAGGCCTTCTTGATCTCCTCGCCGCTCGCATCGCGGTTCACACCGAGGACTTCATAGTGATTACTCACTCCTGCACTTCACTTCCTGTGTCACTGGTCGAGGTGGGGCAAAAGCGCCCCACCTTCGAAAGGTTCGGTTCTTGCCTTCAAAGTTCCTGCGTGTCGGGTGCCCGGCTAGTCCGTCAGGATCCGGGACAGATAGCGGGCCACCGCGCGTACCGCCGACATCGACGTGGGATAGTCCATCCGGGTAGGTCCGAGGACTCCCACTTTCGCCAACGAGTCGGGGCCGTACCCGGTGGCAATCACCGATGCTTCGGCGAGGCCTCCGTGGGGGTTTTCCCGCCCGATCCGCACCGACACGCCAAATGCATCGTGTTTCATTTCGGAGAGGAGGCGGAGCATGACCACCTGTTCCTCAAGTGCTTCCAGCACGGGGCCGATGCTCAAGGGAAAGTCTACGGTGGATCGGGCAAGGTTGGCTGTACCTGCCATCACAATCCGGTCTTCGCGGTTGATCCCGGCGAGCTGCTCGAGGGTCCGCGCCAGGACAGTGCCGGCCCTGCGCTGCTGAAACGGCAGCGCTGCCACAGCCAGCGCCAGTTCCTGCGGGAGGAACGTCAGCTTCGTCCCGGCCACCGAGCCGAGGAAATGCTGCCGGAGTTCGGCGAGGCTGTTCTCGGGGACGGGCTCGGGCAGGGGCACCACACGCTGCTGTACGGTGCCGTTCGTGGCGATCAGGACCACCAGCACCTGGTTTGGCGCCAGCAGGACGAACTCGAGGTGCCGGACGGCGGCGCTCCCCAGATGGGGGTACTGCACCACTGCCACCTGGTTGGTGAGATGGGACAGCAACCGGACGGTGCGGTCCATCACGTCATCGAGATCCTCAGCTCCCTCCAGCAGCGTCTGGATGGCGCGTTTCTCTGGCGCGGACAACGGCTTGACCTCGGAAATCTGGTCGACAAAGAGGCGATAGCCCTTGTCGGTGGGGATCCGGCCGGAACTGGTGTGGGGCGCCGTGATCAGCCCCTCTTCCTCCAGCACCGCCATATCGTTGCGGATGGTGGCCGATGAGACACCCAGTTGATGCCGCTCCACCAGGGCCTTCGATCCAACAGGCTCCCGGGAATGCACATAGTCCTCGACGATGGCACGCAGTACTTCCAGTCGGCGTGGTTCGCTCACTTTTCACCTCCGAACATGGTTCCTTGACTCTTCCAACGGATCTGGCACTCGACACGCCCAAGTGCCAAGTCTAGTACTTTCCGATGAATTGTTAGCATTGAAATCCCTGGCCGGACTGTCCAGCGGTGAGCCGGGAAGCGAGTATGACGATGTCCAGTTACGAATGGGGAGCACAGGACATTTCGGCTCCCCGCAGTGGCCCCCTGCCCAAGATTCCGGTCAGCGCTGGGCTGGTCCTGGAAGACGTCCAGAGCGGCTACGTCGGCGCGGTGGTCCGGGTGGAGAAATCCGGTGGCATGCACGTCATGGTGTTGGAGGACCGCCGCGGCAGGCTCAAGACCTTCCGCCTCGGGTTCGGTTTCCATGTGGATGGTTCGCCCGTGGAGATCGTCGCCCCAGCGGTGGCGCCGGCCGCTCCCGCGCGCCGGGTGACGGCGTCGGGATCCGTGAAGGTGGACGGTGCCCGGGCGCGCACAGCCCGCGCCAGCCGGATCTGGGTCGAAGGCCAGCATGATGCCGAACTCATCGAGAAGGTGTGGGGTGATGACCTGCGCCTCGAGGGTATCGTCGTTGAGCCGCTTCACGGAGTCGAGGACCTCGCCGGGATGATCCGGGCCTTCGCCCCCGGACCCCATCGACGGCTTGGCATCCTCGTCGACCACCTGGTCACCGGATCCAAGGAGCAGCGCATCGCACAAGAGGCGATGAAGGTCCCGGGGGCCGCCGCCAACGTTCTCATCGTCGGACACCCCTATGTAGACGTGTGGCAGGCCATCAAGCCCGCAGCCGTCGGATTGACCGCCTGGCCGGTGGTGCCGCGGGGCCAGGACTGGAAGACCGGCATCCTGGCGGGGCTCGGGTGGCCCAACTCCGACAAGGCAGCCATCGCGCACGGCTGGAAGCGCCTGCTCGGCTGCGTCACCAGCTATGCCGACCTGGAACCGTCACTGCTGGGGCGGGTGGAGGAAGTGATTGACTTCCTGACCGATCCTTAGGATTTCCGGTCGGGGCGACTGATCCGCAGTGCACGATTGCTGGGCAACGACGTACTCTAGTGAGGAAGGCCCCTGCCCCGGCGGCCCCGAAAGCAATGAAGGATGTCCAGTTGTCTAACCCCGCCGACCAGCCCAAGCAGCACGGATCCGCGGAGGGCCACGGCCAGCCCTCGTCCGCATTTGAGGGCGTCCCGGCGAATGCGCTGCCCCTGACCGCGTCCGAAGACCGGCAGTGGGCAACCTTGGCACACTTCGGCGGAATCCTGGGGTTCATTCCTTCACTGCTGATCCTGCTCATCTTCAAGGACCGCGGCCCGTTCACCGCCCAGGAGGCGCGGGAGGCATTCAACTTCACCTTCCCGCCAACGCTGCTCGCGTTTGCGGCCTGGCTGCTGTCCCTGCTGCCCACGGTTGGCGGTCTGTTCGCCGTCGTCAATGCACTGATCTGGGTGGCCATCGCGCTGTCGTCGGTAGTTGCCGGGATCCAGGTCAACCGCGGCCGGCCCTACCGTTACACGGTGAACCTCCGACTCTTCAAGTAGGCAAGTATTCCGGCACTGCCGGTCGGCGGGAAGCGCGCCGGTCAATCAGTCAGTCGGGTAGCAACCTGCGGACCACCGCGTCGGCGAGCAGCCGGCCGCTGGCAGTCAGGGTAATGGTCCCACCGAACGCGGCGGCCGGATCCACCAGCGAATCGGCGATCAGCCCGGCCACCGCCAGGCGGCCTTCCGGACGCAGAGCACTGGTAGGCAGACCCTCGCGAAGCCTGGCGCGGAGCATCACGTCCTCAACGTACCGGGTGTCGTCGTCGAGAATTTCCCGGCCCGCAGCCGGCGATACGCCCGTGGACAGCCGCTGTGCGTAGGCGGTGGGATGCTTCACGTTCCACCATCGCACACCCCCCACATGTGAGTGGGCGCCGGGACCGGCACCCCACCAATCGTCGCCCCGCCAGTAGGCAAGGTTGTGGCGGCACTCGTCCTCGGGAGTGCGCGCCCAGTTGCTGACCTCGTACCAGCTCAGCCCGGCGGCGGCCATGGCCTGCTCGGCCAGGGCGTACTTCTCGGCATGGTCGTCGTCGTCGATGTCGGGCACCTGGCCCCGGCGGATCCGCGCGGCAAGCTTGGTGCCATCCTCGATAATCAGCGCATAGGCGGAGACGTGGTCCGGCCCGTAGGACAGGGCTGCGTCGAGGGACCGCTGCCAGTCCGCTGCACTCTCCCCTGGTGTGCCGTAGATGAGGTCCAGGCTGACGCGCAGCCCGGCATCCCGGGCCCATTGGACGGCCAACGGCACCCGCTCGGGCGAGTGGGTGCGGTCCAGCACTTCCAGGACGTGGGGCACCGCCGACTGCATGCCGAAGGACACCCGGGTGAAGCCTGCCTCGGCCAGCACTGCAAGCGATTCGGGGGTGACCGAGTCGGGGTTAGCCTCGGTGGTCACCTCGGCGCCGGGGGCTAGCCCCCAGTGCCCGACGGCGGTCCTCAGCACTGACGCGAGGTCCTCGGCAGGGAGCAGGGTGGGGGTGCCGCCGCCGAAGAAGATCGTTGACAGGGGCCGCGCAGCAGTGCCCGACTCGGTCAGGACGCGGCCGGCAAGGTCCAGTTCAGCGCTGACCGTCGCCGCGTACCGGTCCTGGGACGCGCCGCCGCCCAACTCGGTCGCGGTGTAGGTATTGAAGTCGCAGTACCCGCACCGCACAGCGCAGAACGGAATGTGGACGTAGAGCCCCAGCTTGCGCTCGGCGCTGCCGACCGCAGCCTGTTCCGGTAGCAGGCCGTTCTCCGGCGAGGGCAGGCCAAGAGGGAGGGCACTTGGCATTGCTACTTCTTGACCTTGTCCTTGGATTCGTCGGTGGTGAGGGCAGCAATGAAGGCTTCCTGGGGAACTTCTACCCGTCCCACCATCTTCATCCGCTTCTTGCCTTCCTTCTGCTTCTCGAGCAGTTTGCGCTTACGGGTGATGTCGCCGCCGTAGCACTTTGCAAGGACGTCCTTGCGGATGGCCCTGATGCTTTCGCGGGCGATGATCCGTGAGCCAATCGCGGCCTGGATGGGAACCTCGAATTGCTGGCGGGGAATGAGCTCGCGCAGCTTGCCGGTCATCATCACGCCGTAGGCGTAGGCCTTGTCGCGGTGGGTGATGGCCGAGAAAGCGTCGACCTGTTCGCCCTGCAGCATGATGTCGACCTTGACCAGATCGGCGGCCTGGTCGCCGTCGGCCTTCCAGTCCAGCGAACCGTAACCACGGGTGCGGGACTTGAGGATGTCGAAGAAGTCGAAGACGATCTCGGCCAGGGGCAGCCGGTACCGGATTTCCACCCGGTCTTCGGAGAGGTAGTCCATGCCGCCCATCACGCCGCGCCGGCTCTGGCACAGTTCCATGATGGCGCCCACAAACTCGGTCGGTGCCAGGATCGTCGCCGCGACCATTGGCTCGCGGACCTCGGCGATCTTCCCGGTGGGGTACTCGCTGGGGTTGGTGACGTGGATGAGCTTCTTGTCCTCAAGCGTCACCTGGTATTCCACGTTGGGTGCGGTGGAGATCAGATTCAGGTTGTGCTCGCGTTCGAGCCGTTCGCGGGTGATCTCCAGGTGCAGGAGGCCGAGGAAACCGACCCGGAACCCGAACCCGAGTGCAGCTGAGGTCTCCGGCTCGTACACCAGCGCAGCGTCGTTGAGCATCAGCTTCTCCAGCGCATCCCTGAGCACCGGGTAGTCGGTGCCATCCAGCGGGTACAGGCCCGAGAAGACCATCGGTTTCGCGTCGGCGTAGCCGGGCAAGGACTCCGTGGCTGGCTTCGCGAGGTTGGTGACGGTGTCGCCGACCTTGGACAGGCGGACGTCCTTCACCCCGGTGATGAGGTAGCCCACCTCGCCGACGCCGAGCCCCTTCGACGGGGTTGGCTCGGGCGAGCTGACGCCGATCTCAAGCAGCTCGTGGCTCGCGCGGGTGGACATCATCTGAATCCGCTCGCGAGGATGCAACATACCGTCCACCACGCGGACGTAGGTGACCACGCCGCGGTAGGTGTCATAGACGGAGTCGAAGATCATGGCGCGGGCCGGTGCGTCGGGGTCGCCAACGGGCGGCGGGAGGTCACGGACAATCTGGTCCAGGAGGGCCTCCACGCCCATGCCGGTCTTGCCGGACACCCGCAGGACGTCCTCGGGTTCGCCGCCGATCAGGCTGGCCAGTTCGGCAGCGTACTTCTCGGGCTGCGCCGCCGGGAGGTCGATCTTGTTCAGCACCGGGATGATGGTGAGGTTGTTTTCCATCGCCAGGTAGAGGTTGGCGAGGGTCTGGGCCTCGATGCCCTGCGCGGCGTCGACGAGCAGGATTGCGCCTTCGCAGGCAGCCAGGGACCGGGACACCTCGTAGGTGAAGTCGACGTGGCCCGGGGTGTCGATCATGTTCAGCGCGTAGCTGACGCCGTCGAGCTCCCACGGCAGCCGGACGGCCTGGGACTTGATGGTGATGCCGCGTTCGCGCTCAATGTCCATGCGGTCCAGGTACTGAGCCTTCATGTCACGCTGCTCAACGACTCCGGTGAGCTGCAGCATCCGGTCCGCCAGGGTGGACTTCCCATGATCGATGTGCGCGATAATGCAGAAGTTCCTGATGATCGCCGGATCAGTGGCGGCGGGCACTGGAGAAGTGCGGGCCTTGGGTGACACTGGACATTCCTTACTGTTGCGAAGGCTGCTGCGCGGCGGCCGTTATAACGACAACGGCCTGGTTCGCCAGCTAAGTAAACTCAGCTGGTACGCGGGTTTTCCTGCACCAGCTGAGTTAACAGTCTCCCATGAGCTGGTGAATGCTCTGGAATCCGCAGCTGACGGTTGAACTGTATTCTGGAGCGCATGCCCTTTGACGCCAGTTCACTGTTGCGGTTTGCCCGTCGCGCCGTCAGGGTGCTCCAGGCCCCGCCGCGACAGGCCAAGCCCCACCGTGCTCCATCGTCCGACCGTATGCCTTCCGCCTACCCGGGCGATTTCACTGGCACCCCCAGGGTTAGCTACGCGCCGAACCCCGACAACCGGCCCGACGCCGGTGAGATTGTCTGGGCGTGGGTTCCCTATGAGGAGGACCACCGGCAGGGCAAGGACCGGCCGGTCCTCCTGATCGGGAAACACGGCGAGAAGCTGCTCGGGCTGATGCTGACCAGCCGCGACAGGAATGGCGCGGACAGCTCCGACCCGGCCTACGTGGACATCGGAGCGGGACCGTGGGACCGCAAGGGCAGGCCCAGCGAGGTGCGAACCGACCGCATCATCCAGCTGGCGCCGGCCGACGTACGTCGGATCGGTGCGGTCCTCCCCCGGGCAGCGTTCGATCGGGTTGTTGCACGACTTAGCTGATCCCGCCCGTACCCGCCGCCGGGGTAAGGCGTGACCCGCCTGCGCTCGTTGGAGGGACTGTCGAGGTTGGCGGCGCGCGCAGCGGGTCGCTGCCGGGACTATTCAGCGCATCTCTGGTAATCTAGACAGCTGTGTGTCCGAGCAGGTCGACGGGCACTTTAGTCCAATCGTCCACGGTATCCCCACGCCGCTCAGTCATTGGTTGAACTGAATTACCCTCACGACCAGTCCGCAATACAAAGAGAGTTTTAATACGTGGCAAATATCAAGTCCCAGAAAAAGCGCATTCTCACCAACGAGAAGGCGCGCCAGCGCAACAACTCGGTTAAGTCCGAGCTGAAGACGGCCATCCGCGCCGTCAACACTGCGATCGGTTCAGCTGACAAGGAGGCTGCTACCAGCCTCATGCAGTCGGCTAGCCGCAAGCTGGACAAGGCAGTCAGCAAGGGTGTCGTGCACAAGAACAACGCAGCGAACCACAAGTCCGCGATCTCGAAGAAGGTCAACGCTCTCTAACCAGAGCCGGACCGTTCGACGATTTCCAGATGGCTGGCCTTCGGGCCAGCCATCTGTCGTTTAACGCTCTTGTCACTGCGCAGCTCGCCCTCCGAGTCGCCCTACCTCACCACTCGGCCGATGGTGCTGGCGGTTCCGGATGGGGCTCTGGAAGTTCTGGGGTTGAAGTCAGCCGCGGCCGGCGAGGGCGATGGTCGTGACGGCGTGCTCGACGGCGTAGACCGGGTCTCGGGAGGCTCCCTTGACCTGCGCGTCCGCCTCAGCGAGCACCTGGATGCACTGCACCAGCCCCTCGGAGCTGAAGCGCTGGGCGTCCCGCCGGGCCTGGTCTACCTGCCAGGGTGCCATGCCGAGTTCCTTCGCCAGCTGGGCTGAGCTCCCCCGCACCTGGTGCACCTTCGCCACCGCACGCACCTTCATGGCCAGAGCCGCGGTCAGGAGCACCGGATCGGCGCCGGTGGCCAGAGCGTGGCGCAGCATCGACAGGGCCTGCCCTCCCCTACCCGCCAAGGCCGCATCGGCCACCTTAAATCCGGTGACCTCCACGCGGCCGCCATAGTATTTCTCGACCGTCTCCTCGGTAATTTCACCGGTGGTGTCGGAGATCAGCTGCTGGCAGGCTGCTGCCAGTTCGGCCAGCTGGGATCCTACGGCTGCCACCAGAGCCCGGAGGGCACCGCCGCCGATCCGCCGCCCCGCGGCCCGGAACTCTTCGACCACGAAGTCGGTCTTGTCCGAGTCCTTCTTCAGCGGCTGGCAATCCACCACAGTGGCTCCCGACGCCTTGATGGCGTCCAGCAGCTTCTTGCCGCGGTTTCCACCACTGTGGTGCATCACCAGCACGACGTCGGGCGCTGGGTCGCTGAGATAGCCGAGCGTGTCCTGCAGGAAGTCGTCGTTCATCTGCGCGAGCCCGGTGACTTCGATGAGCTTCGCCTCGCCGAAGAGGGAGGGACTGCCGTGCAGGGTGAGCTCTCCCACCTCGTACTTGCCGGCGTCCAGTTGCACCACTTCCAGATCGGGCCGGGCGTCCTTGAGGCTTCGCCGGATCCGTTCAACGGCCTGGCCCGCGGCGTACGTTTCCGGTCCGCTGAGGAGCACCACGGGCGCAGGAGTGACAGCGCGCCAGTGCACCCCGGAGGTCCCGGGGCTGTCCCTGCGGGTTGCGGTGGGTCGGGAATTCAAGTGGTGGCTCCTGCATTGATTCAGTGACTGGACCGGTGTCCACGCTCAACTGTGCCACGGGCTGCAGCTGCGGCAAAGCGGGACGGCGCGGCGTCGTCGGACGCGCAACGAGTTGTCCTGGATCGAGACCAGGAACGAGCCCAGCTCATCAGTTCGGGCCACGGCAATCCCCGCCGCAGACAGGCCAGCGGTGATGCTGGGGTGTGGGTGACCGTAGTCATTGTCACGGCCAGCAGAGATCATTGCCAACCGTGGACGGACCGCGCGTGCGAGTTCCAGACCCCCATTCTGCGCACCGTGGTGGGCCACCTTGAGGATCTGCACGCCCCGTTCGACAAGGTCCGGGTTCTCCAGCAGCAGGGCAGCCGCGGCGTCCTCCTCGAGGTCACCGGTCAGGAGGACCGATATGCCGCCGTCGCTGGGCGTGTCGATCGTGACTTCCAGGACCGCGCTTGAGTTGTTCTCAGAGTTGGGCCGGGCGCCCGGCTCCGGCCAGATCACCGTCCAACTGACACGCGCATACCCGTCGTCGCCGTGCGAGCCGCTCATTCCCGCCGTCAGCTTTCCGGGCGGGGCGCTGCTTGCGCCGACGTCAGCTTCGTCACCGGAATCGGGGGCATTGCTGACCACTGCGGTAGTCACTTCTGCGGGAAGGACGGGTTCCGACGTGGAGTACAGAACCCGCTCCACGGTCCGGTCCCTGAAGACTCCCTCGATGCCCCCATAGTGATCGGCATGCAGGTGGGTGAGGACCAGCAGTTCAACGGTGGTGACCGATAGCCGGTCCAGGCAGGCGTCGACGTCGTCAGGCTCCGGACCGGTGTCCACCAGGATTACCTTGTGTTCTCCGGTCCGCACAGCGAAAGCATCACCCTGACCGACATCGCAGGTCGCCAGGTGCCACCGGTTCCCGACATCGCGCTGGAGCGGCCAGAGGAAGACCGCTGCGAGGCCGATCGCGACTCCCCCGGCAATCCAGGCTGCCGCCGTGCCCCTGGACCGTGGCGCATCCCTCGCCGTTGAGGTGGCGGTCCCCGGTCGTGCCCGGCGCCGAAGGGCTGACCAGACTCGCGGCCCCCACACCACCGCCACAATGACGGCAAGCGAGAGCACGCCGGTCAGGACTGCACCGGCTGCGCCGCCCACCCACGGCACCGCAGCGCCGGGAGCTGCGCCGAAGAACCGCGCCACCGAGCCCACCCAGCCGGCGCCCCACCCCGCCACCACTACGAGGGGGATGGCGAGGGGCTCGGCAATCGCGACAAGGGCGACTGCCAGCATTCCCACAATGGTGACCACGGGGACCACAGGGGTGGCCGCAATGTTGGCAGGAAGTGAGTACAGCGGCAGCGTTGGCTGCAGGAGTATGAGGATCGGGGTGCAGCAGAGCTGCGCTGCGATCGGGACGGAGAGCACCTGGGCGGCGGCCACCGGCATGAAACTGCTGAGCCTTGTCGCCAAGACCGGGCCAAACAGGATCAGTCCGGCCGCGGCGGCAACCGACAGCAGGAAGGCGTAGGAGTTGTTCAGCCACGGGTCGGCGGTGAGCAGCACGACGACGGCGAGCAAGAGCAGCGCAAAGGGCACCTTGCCCCGGCCCGTCAGGACCGCGACCACGCCGAGACCGCCCATCACCGCTGCGCGCAACACACTTGGTTCGGGCCGGACCAGGATTACGAAGCCGATCAGCGCAACAATTCCGAGGACGGCAGCCACCAGGCGGGGCGCCCTGAGCGCACGGACAGCGAGGAAAACGAAGACCAGCAGGTAGGTGCAGTTGGCGCCGCTCACAGCGGTCAGATGGGTGAGTCCTGTGGTCTGCATGTCCTGTTCGAGGGTCGGGTCGAGGCCGCCGCGGTCCCCGATCACCATCCCGGGCAGCAGGCCGTCCTGTCCCCCTACCTCCGTTGCGATCCTCACAAAGTTGGTTCGGAGTTGTGCCGGATAGGTGGCAGGTCCTTCCTGGGGGGTGACCCTGGGGCTGGAGTGGGCGATCAGCAGAGCCATGGCCCGGTCACCGGGTTCGGTGGGCAAGAGGCGGCCCGCCGTCCGGATCGTGTCGGAAGCGACCACCTGCTGCCAGGAGGCGGGACCGATCACCACCACCGGTGTTTCGGCGGTGAACGATTCGCCATGCAGGACACCTCCGCTGAGCGTGGCCTCGACCAGGTATCGGTCCTTCCCCGTGTAGCGGTCAGGGCTGATCAGCATCGCGTCGGAGCTGGCTGCCAGGACAGCGGTGATTGACGCCTGCCGCTGCACAGCGTCCGGGACGGGGCCAGCAGTGCGCGCCGCGATGCTGGCGGCGGCGGGCAGGCTGACCAGCGCGGCGACAGCGAAGGGCAGGACAACCAGCCTGGCAACGCGCCTGACCCAGCCGGAGGTCAGGCAGCCGAGACCCCACCCCACAGCCAGTCCCGTAAGAACCAACGCGCAGACAAGCGCGGCGGAGGAGCTCAGCCGGACCACCGCGGCGGCAGTGACCCAGGCTGCCGCGGCAGCTGGCAGGAGGCGATAGTCACCGTGGCGCGACTCCGGCAGGCGCGCCCGTGAGTCCCGGCCGGGTGCAGCAGTCATTCCGGTCACCTGTCCGAGGACCGCGGCCGGCCCGCGCCACAGGAGTCCGCGCTTCGAATCCGGGTTCCGCTGCCGGGCATTGCCGGGGGTGGCCTGCCCGTCGGGGCCAGCCTGCGCGTCAGCATCGATCCGCGTCTTGGCAGCGGGCCGCGGGCCAGGGTCGGTGGCCGCCAGCACATACCTGGTCCAGGGTCGTTGCGCGCTCATCGTCCTGCTCTGGCCAGAGTGATGCTCACACCGTCACCAGTGGCACCAGCGCGGCGAGCATCGCTTGACCGATGCCGGGAACCGCGTCCAGATCCTCGGGACTGCTGAAGCCGCCGTGTTCGGTCCGCCACTCAATGATGCGTTCCGCGAGAACCGGTCCAATCCGCGGCAGTGTTTCGAGTTCAGCGGTGTCGGCGGTGTTGATGTTGATGAGTCCCGGCTGGCCTGGTGGGCCAGACGCCGAAGGGTCGGGACTGCCAGGGCTGCCGGGTCCGGGAAGGGGCGCATCGGCGGCCACCGGCGGAAGCGTTTCGCCCTGCAGCGGCACCCGGATCTGCAGGCCATCCTGGACCGGGGACGCCAGATTGATGGCTGCGAGATCGGCGTCCGGTAACGCTCCCCCGGCCTGCTCCAGGGCCTCGAACACGCGGGAGCCGGCGTCGAGTTCGACAATCCCCGGGCGGCTGACCGCACCCGCCACGTGCACAATGAGCCGCTGGGGATCGGAGCCGGCCGCGTCAGGCGACGCAGTGGTATCAATTGACCCCACCCGCTCCGCCGCTGTGGAAGTGCCGGAAGCTGTGGGACCCGATAGTTCCGCAGTAGCCTCACCTTCCTGCTGTCCGGTGGTCGGGTGATCCAACGCGATCGAGGCCACCTCCGAGGGGGCACCGCCACGCAATAGGAACAGGCCAACGGCCAACGACAGGGCAACACCGAGCGCTACTAGCGCAGCACCGCGGCCGACCGCCCACTGGCGTCCGCGCCCCGGCTGTTCTCGGACGCCTTCCCCTCCCGGTTGCGATTCATCATCGGAGGGGTGGACGTCATCCCTGTCAGGTTCACGATCGTCGAAGGCGACGGGGTCTCCCTGCCGACCCTCACGGTCCTGCGGGAAACTGAACCCGCCCCTCGAGGGAGCGCTGGTGGCCCAGCGGTGTCTGGCCATGCGTGAAGCCTAGGATTCGCCGTCGTGCGGTGGCCTGAAGATGGCGGCCTATGTGCACAAGAGCAGGCGAAGTCAGGCGGGTGTGGAGGACGATTCGGCGTCGTCAATCCGCCCCGCGACGGCGATCGCGATCACCCCGAGCCCCGTGTGGGCGGCCAGGACGGCGGGGAGCTGCGCCAGGACGGTGCGGATCTCCGGGTGGCGCTGCTGGAGGCTCGTCGTCAGTTCCTGCACCTGGGCCTGATTGCCGAAGTAGTGGAGAGCGACAACCGCATCGGGCCGGCCGGCGATGTCCATCTCCACCAGGTCAAGCAGCCGGGCGGTGGCCTTGGCGGTGGATCTGACCTTTTCAAGTGGCAGGATGCGCCCGTCCTGAACACTCAGAATCGGTTTGACCGACAGCAGCGTTCCCAGCATGCTTGCTGCGGCGCCAATCCGCCCACCCTTGCGGAGTTGTTCGAGACTGGGCACCAGGAAGCGGAGCGTCGAGGAGTCGCAGACCGCCTGGGCAACCGCTGCAGCCCCCGCAAGGTCGAGTCCGTCGCGCGCGCCAGCCTGCGCTGCCGCCACACCAAATCCCATCGCCATTCCGACCGTGCGGCAATCGACCACCTCCACCGGGATAGACACGGCCGCGGCGGCCCACCGCGCGGCGTCGGCGGTGCCGGAGAGGTCACCGGAGAGGTGCACCGAGAGAATCCCCGTCACACCCTCAGCTTCAAGCTTCCGGTACACGCTCTCGAACTGACCCGGCGACGGCCTGGAGGTGCGCACCTCTGCGCCCTCCGCCAGCGCCACCGACAGCGGACCGGTGAGGTCGTCGGTGCCTTCGCCGAAGATCCTGCCGGCGATCATCACCGGCATGGGGACGACGACGACGCCGCGGGCGGCACCGCCCGCGGCCAGCCACTCTGGAGGGAGCGCAGCGGCCGAATCGGTGACGACGGCGATTCGCGGCCCCGCACTGGCCTCGGCTGCCGACCGTGATCCGGACGGCCGGACCCAGAGCCGTTCGAGCCACCGCATCGAATACCAGGCCCCCGCGCTGGCCTTGGGCTGCGCTGAGGCTTCCCGTTCCGCCTCAGGCTGCGCCGGATCGCCCTGCGCCGCTTGAAGCGGTATTACGGGAGGCTGCGCTGCTTTGTCGGCCCGCATGGGTTACTCCGGAACGATATTGACCAGCTTGGGAGCCCGCACGATGACGGTCCGGATTCCCCTGCCATCGAGGGTCTTCTGGATCTGCTCGCTGGCCAGGGCCAGTTCGCGCAGTGCATCCTCGGTGATGTCCGGGGAGACTTCCAGCCGGTCACGGACTTTGCCCTGGACCTGGACGACGGCGACCACCGTGTCCTGCACCAACAGTGCCTCGTCCACGGCAGGCCAGCCAGCGGTGGCAACGGAGGCGGGGTGGCCCAGCCGGTTCCACAGGTCTTCGGCCGTGTACGGCGCGAACAGGCTCAGGATGACCGCGACCGCCTCGGTGGCTTCACGAACAGCGGGATCGGCGCCGCCGACGCCCGAGTCGATTGCCTTGCGGGTGGCGTTGACCAGTTCCATCACGCGGGCAATGACCACGTTGAACTTGTTGCCCTGCAGCAGCGCGGCACTGTCAGCAACGGTCCGGTGGGTCACCGACCGCAGCGCCCGGTCGCCGGTGGTCGGGTCGACGTCGGGCGCGCTCGTGACGTCCTGGCCCAGGCGCCAGGCGCGGGCCAGGAACTTCGACGAGCCCGACGGCGAAACATCCGCCCAGTCGACGTCGTCCTCGGGTGGGGAGGCGAACACCATGGTGAGCCGAATGGCGTCGACGCCGAACTTGTCCAGTTGCTGGCTCAGGTTCACACCGTTGCCGAGGGACTTGCTCATGGCCTTGCCGCCGTTGAGGACCTGTCCCTGGTTCAGCAGAGCCGAGAAGGGCTCGGTGAAACCGATCAGGCCCAGGTCGTACAGCACCTTGGTGAAGAACCGGCTGTACAGCAGGTGCAGGATCGCGTGCTCGACGCCGCCCACGTACTGGCCGACCGGCAGCCACCGGTTCACGGCGTCGGTGTCGAACGGTGCATCGGTGGTGTCCGGCGACGCGAACCGCAGGAAGTACCAGGACGAGTCGACGAAGGTGTCCATCGTGTCGGTGTCACGCTTCGCGGGGCCGGCGCACTGCGGGCAGGGCACATTGACCCAGTCCTCGACGGCGGCCAGCGGGGACGTGCCCTTCGGGGACAGGTCGCCGCCGCGCAGGTCTTCCGGCAACGTCACGGGCAGCTGGTCGTCAGGGACAGGGACCTCGCCACACGTGGCGCAGTGGATGATGGGGATGGGGGTACCCCAGAACCGCTGCCGGGACAGCAGCCAGTCGCGCAGGCGGTAGTTGACCGTGTGCTCGCCGGTGCCGTGTTCGGCAACCAGGTTGATCGCGCGGGCTATCGCCTCGTCCTTGCCCAGCCCGTCCAGCTCATCGGAGTTCACCAGCGTGCCATCGCCGGTGGTCGCGATCCCGGATACCGCCGGGTCCTCGGCGCCGGTGTCCACGACCATCCTGACGGGCAGGTCGAAGGCCTTTGCGAAGTCCAGGTCGCGCTGATCGTGCGCGGGCACGGCCATGATGGCGCCGGTGCCGTAGTCGGCCAGCACATAGTCGGCGGCCCAGACGGGCAGCTTCTCGCCGTTCAGCGGGTTGATGGCCCAGCGGCCGGTAAACACGCCGGTCTTCTCGCGCTCGGTGGACTGGCGCTCGATCTCCGACAGGGACTTGATGCCCTCCCGGTAGTCCTCCAGTTCGGCGCGGTGGGACTCGCTCACCAGGTCCAGGGCCAGTGGCGCGTCAGCGGCCACCACAAAGAACGTGGCACCGTGCAGCGTGTCGGGGCGGGTGGTGAACACCGGGACGCTCTGGGCGGGCTTCCCGTCGGTCTCCTCGATCACGAAGTCGACATGCGCGCCCTCGGAGCGGCCAATCCAGTTGCGCTGCATCGCCAGGACGCGCTCGGGCCAGTGGCCCCGCAGCTGGTCCATATCGTCCAGCAGACGGTCAGCGTAATCGGTGATCTTGAAGTACCACTGGTTCAGGCTCTTCTTGGTGACGGGAGTGCCGCAGCGCTCGCAGGCACCGTTGACAACCTGCTCGTTGGCCAGCACCGTCTGGTCCTTCGGGCACCAGTTGACCGGCGAATCCTTGCGGTAGGCCAGTCCCTTCTCGAAGAACCGCAGGAACAGCCACTGGGTCCACTGGTAGTAGCCGGGATCGGACGTGTGCAGCCGGCGCGACCAGTCGACACTGATCGCGTAGCGCCTGAACGAGTTCGCCTGCGTCTCGATGTTCGTGTAGGTCCACTCGGACGGGTGGGCGTTGCGCTGGATGGCGGCGTTCTCGGCGGGCAGTCCGAACGAGTCCCAGCCGATCGGGTGGAGGACGTCGAAGCCCTGCTGACGGTAGTAGCGCGCGACGACGTCGCCCATCGCGAACGCCTCGGCGTGCCCCATGTGGAGGTCACCTGACGGGTACGGGAACATGTCCAGCACGTACCTGCGTTCCCGTGATCCGTCGTCGGCGGGCTTGAACGGCTGGAGCCGGTCCCACTCCGCGGGCCATCGGGCTTCGATGTCGGCGAAACTGTAGGTGTTCTCGTCCGGTTGCCCGGCGTCGGCTTGCGTGCTCACTATCGTTGCCCTGTCCTCTTGATCAATTGCCCCTAGACACACAAAAGCCCCTCGTCCAGGGAGGGGCATGCCGCACGGTAGACCGTGCGGCTAGCTAAGGAGTTGTACTACAGACATGCATCCACTCTAGCGCAGATTGGCGTTCCCAAACCCGCCACGCGGGTTACGATAATTCTGGTATGCGAGCCCACGGGACGCGCAGACCGCGCCGAGGCGGAATGCGCCCCCGGCTGATCGGCCACCGGCCCCGCAAGGGGAATACCCACCTGAGATCAGGATCCGATTGCAGTGGCCCGTCGCATTGTGAGGCACGATCGCATGACACAGCTCTTTCCCACTGTAGATCCCCTTCCCGCCACCCTGGGTGACGACGCCGTCGCACTGGTGAGGCGCTGGCTGCACCTGGATGAATCCCGCCGTCCCGAACCTGTCGCTACCCGCGGATCGCGGTCGGCGCAGCTGCTCGCCGAGGTCCTCAAGGATGACGCCGGACTCCAGTTCACCCTTGGGTTCGTCGACCGGGTAATCCGGCCTGAGGACAACGCCGTCGCCGCCCGCAACCTGGCGAAGCTGGCGCGGCAGGCGCCGTCGTTCCTCCCCTGGTACATGCGCGGTGCCGTAAAACTCGGCGGCGCACTGGCACCGACCCTGCCTGGCATCGTGGTGCCCGTGGCGCAGCGGGTGCTGCGGGAGATGGTGGGCCACCTCATCGTCGACGCGCGGCCCCACAAACTCGGCAAGGCCATCGCCGGGCTGCGCGGCGAATCGGTCCGGCTGAACATCAACCTCCTGGGCGAGGCGGTCCTCGGCAACGACGAGGCCGACGCGCGGCTCGCCGGAACCACCAAGCTCCTCGCGCGCGACGACGTCGACTACGTCTCCATCAAGGTGTCCTCAGTGGTCAGCACCATGAACCTGTGGGACTTCCACGAGACCGTCGAGCGGGTCGCGGCCCGGCTGCTCCCCCTGTACCGGTTGGCTGCGTCCTCCCCCGCGCCGAAGTTCATCAACGTGGACATGGAGGAGTACCACGACCTCGACCTGACGGTCGCTGTGTTCAAGCGAATCCTCGACACGGAGGACCTGGTGCACCTCGAAGCGGGGATCGTGCTGCAGGCCTACCTGCCCGACGCCCTCGGCGCACTGCAGGACATCACGGAGTGGGCCACGGCCCGCCGTAGCCGTGGCGGGTCGGCCGTCAAGGTCCGGCTGGTCAAGGGCGCCAACCTCGCGATGGAGCTCGTCGATGCGAAGGTGCACGGCTGGGAACCAGCCACCCTGCCCTCCAAGGAAGCTACCGACACCAACTACAAGCGCTGCCTCGACTGGGCGCTGCGTCCCGAGAACGCCGAGGCGGTCAGGATTGGAGTGGCCGGCCACAACCTGTTCGACATCGCCTTCGCGCGGCTGCTGGCCCTGGCCCGCGGTGTCGAGGATCGCATCGAGTTCGAGATGCTCCTGGGCATGGCAGAGGAGCAGGCGGAGGAGATCAAGAAGGATGTGGGTTCGCTCCTCCTGTATACGCCGGTGGTCCACCCGGCGCAGTTCGATGTCGCCATCAGCTACCTGATCCGCCGCCTGGAGGAGAACGCCAGCCAGGAGAACTTCATGTCTGCCGTCTTTGAGCTGAGCAAGAACCCCCAGCTGTTCGAGCGGGAGAAGAAGCGCTTCCTCGATTCGTTGGCAGCCGTGGACAACACGGTCCCCGGTCCGAACCGTTTCCAGACCACCGACCGCTTCGTTGCGTCGGCGCCCGGCGAGTTCGCGAACCAGGCCGACTCGGATCCGTCCCTGCCCGTCATCAGGGACTGGGCCACCGGAATCCTGGAACGTGTTCCGGGATCAACCCTCGGCGTTGACCTGGTGAAGGCCTCCTGGCTCGCCACTAACGACGACGTCGACCGCACCGTTGATGCAGCGCTCGCCGGTCAGACGGATTGGTCTGCCCGGTCGGGCGCCGAACGGGCGGCGGTACTCCGCAGTGCGGCCGCCCGGTTGGCCGCGATCCGCGGCAACCTGGTGGAGGTGGCCGCCAGCGAGACGGGCAAGACGGTTGCAGAGTCGGACCCCGAGATTTCCGAGGCTATCGACTTCGCCAACTACTATGCGTTGCTTGCGGAGGAGCTGGACCAGGTGGAGGGCGCCGAATTTGTGCCCGCACGGCTGACGGTTGTCACGCCGCCGTGGAACTTCCCGGTGGCTATCGCTGCCGGCTCGGCACTTGCCCCGCTGGCGGCGGGCAGCGCCGTCGTCGTCAAGCCCGCGCCACAGGCCAAGCGTTGTGCCGCGGTGCTGGTGGAGGCACTGTGGGAGGCAGGCGTGCCCCGGGAGGTCCTGCACTTCGCCGACGTCGAGGAAGGCCCCGTGGGGCAGCACCTCATCTCGCACCCCTCGGTGGACCGGGTCATCCTGACCGGCGCCCACGACACGGCGAAGCTGTTCCGCAGCTGGCGCCATGACCTTCCCCTGCTCGCCGAGACCAGCGGCAAGAACGCACTGATCGTCACCTCCAGCTCCGACCTGGACCTGGCCGCCGCCGACGTCGTGAAGTCGGCGTTCGGGCATGCCGGGCAGAAGTGCTCGGCTGCTTCCCTGGTGATTCTGGTGGGGTCGGCCGGAAAATCGGCGCGGTTCCGCAACCAGATGGTCGACGCCGTCGCCTCCCTGAAGGTGGGCTACCCCGAGGACGCGGCCACCGAGATGGGACCGGTCATCGAGCCTGCCGAAGGGAAGCTGCGCGACGCGCTCACCACGCTGGGCGAGGGCGAGACCTGGCTGGTCAAGCCGAAGCAACTCGACGACACCGGCCGGCTCTGGAGCCCTGGCGTCCGGGCGGGCGTGAAGCCGGGCAGCTACTTCCATCTCACCGAGTTCTTTGGCCCGGTCCTGGGAGTGATGCACGCAGATTCCCTCAAGCAGGCGATCGAGTGGCAGAACGCCAGCCCCTACGGTTTGACGGCGGGCATCCACACCATGGACAGCGACGAGCTGGCGCTGTGGCTCGATTCCGTCCAGGCCGGCAACCTGTATGTGAACCGCGGCATCACCGGTGCAATCGTTCGGCGTCAGCCCTTCGGTGGCTGGAAGCGTTCGGCGGTTGGCCCGGGAGCCAAGGCCGGCGGACCTAACTACCTGATGCACCTCGGCAGCTGGAAGCCGGTGGAGCTACACCCGGGTAATGTTCACGCTCCCCTGAGCGGACCGGTCCGGGACCTGCTGCACGCAGCCGATATTCCCGCCGTCGACCAGGGGTTCCTGGCCCGGGCAACGGCCGACGACCAGCGCCACTGGGTCAAGTCGTTCGGCGCCAACCGCGACGTGTCGGACCTCGGGGTGGAACGCAACGAGTTCCGCTACATTCCGGGCACGGTGACGGTGCGGCTCAACGAGGACGGCACACTGGCTTCACTGGTTCGGGTGCTCGCTGCCGGGCTGCGGGCCGGGGCCACGCTGCGGGTCTCTTCGGCTCACCCCCTGCCGCCTGCGCTGACCGCTGTCCTGTCGGCGCACAACGTTGAGCACGGAGTGGACGACGACGCGGCGTGGCTGAAGCATGCGCCGTCGGCGTCGCTGGGCCGGGTCCGCCTGATTGGCGGCGGCTATTCGGAACTGTGTACAGCCACCGACGGCGATCCTGATGTGGCGATCTATGCCGGGCCGGTTACCGAGTCCGGTCGGATCGAGATGCTCCCGTTCCTGCACGAGCAGGCGGTGTCCATCACGGCCCACCGGTTCGGTAACCCGGACAGCGTGTCGCACACGGTGCTCCACTAGCCGGGTCTCCCTAGGGACTAGTCACCCTGATGCGCTGAATACCTTCGCCGAGCGGTGAGATCTGGCGGGTTCGGACATTCCGGGCCCGCCATTTCTCACCGCTCGGCGGGCGTGTTTAAGGCTGTGTCATGGGGATCGACTGTTCCTGCCACTGGGCGTAACTCATTCCAGTTTCAGGAGCAATCCAGCTGGTCCGACCGTTGGTGGGCCTACCGGTAACGACGGCGGCAGCCGCGCTTGGGCTTTTGAACGCATAAGGCTTTGTAAACCGCCGGACCTGCCCCTCATCCTCGAACGTACCGTCAACGGAAAGTCGGTCATAGAGTTTCCTGTAGCCGGTGTGGGTACCCACCCACTGGCGGCGCACCGCTGAACCTTCGTAGACCACAAATTCTCCGTCAACCTCTTGGCCGCGTGCTTTTTCGCCGCCCGCGGGTACATTCAGTTCGAATACGGGTGACGAGGCCTTAGGCCGGTCCGGATCCGTCGCCTCGTTCTCATTGCGTGGTACTTCCCGGAAGGCCTCGACACCAAGCAATGGGAGCACAATCCGCGCTTGGCTAATGAAGTATTCCATGTCCGAGATATCGGCCTCGGGCAACGGTAAGAGGGGTGGCGCAGTCTTGTTGACGATGGTAGTCCGGTCGGTCGACTTGCCCAGTTGTATAAATCGGCTCTCCAGATAACGGACGTGCGCTTTCGTGAGGTTCGCGTCCTTACTGGTGAGCAGCAGCGCTCGAGTCCAGAAGTCTTTACCTCCCTCGAGTTCACCTCGGTTGTGCATTTTGAGGCGTATGGAGACATCGTCACCTTCTCCGATGTACAACATCTGGTCGTCTGGGTCTTCCTCGTTCACTCCGGTCAGAAAGTAGACGCCGGTTTTCCCGGCCTCCGGGCGGGCGAGAAGCATCGCAAGGTCCGACCTGGATCCGGCAACAATCTGCCCAGTCCAGTTCATAATTTCTGCAGTCAGGAGTCCGCCCGGCATGCCGTCGGTCAGGAAGAGCCGGACCTGTTTACCTGTCACCATTGCTGGTCTCACTGTCGGTTGTGGATAGGAATGTGCTTCGTGCCATCGTCAGCCGCGCGCTTCCGCGTAGCGGGGTGCCATGGATTCCATCTGCTCCATCACAAGTTTGATGGCGGCCGGTTGTTTGTCGGGCGGATAGCCGTTCTTCACAAGCAACCGTTTGATCGAGGAGCGAAGCTTCGCCCGGACGTCGTCGCGCACCGTCCAGTCCGTCCGCACGTCACGCTGCATCACTGCTACAAGATCGCGCGCGATCTGCGCCAGGATTCCCTCACCCTGCACTTCCACCGCGGATTCGTTCTGCGCCACCGCGTCGTAGAAAGCGAGCTCGTCCTCGTTCAATGGCGGCGAGAACCTTGCGCCCCGGGCCGCCTCTGCCGCGACTTCCTTTGCCAGTGCAACCAGTTCCGCGATGACTTCCGCCGAGGTGAGCTGCTGGTTCGTGTACCGGTTCATCAGTTCCGTGATGCGTTCCGAGAACGCACGCTCACGGATGACGTTGTTACGGGTGGTCTTCGCCGATTCCTCGGCCACCAGCTTCCGCAGCGCCTCGATGGCGAGCTGCGGATTCTTCGCCTGCTGTGTCTTCGCGATGAACTCGGGGGTCAGGTCTCCCAGGGATGGCTTCGGCATCCCTGCCGCCTCATAGATGTCGAGGATGTCCCCGGTGGAGGTCGACGTCGCAATCAGGTCCCCGAGCAGCCTCGCGATATTCTCGGGCACCGGCTCCCCCCGGGCCTGCCGGTCAGCGGCGTCGAACTTCGCCATGTAGACGCGGATCTCCTCGTACACCTGGATCTCCGGGCGGAGTTCGGCCAGGTTCTGGGCCCCCGAACACAGGGCCCAAGCACGGGACAGCTGACTCGAGGCCTTCCGGTACCGTTCCGCGAGGGTCTCAGCGCCGTCGTCGGGCTGGTTGCCCGGTGTCAACGCGCTGCGCAGGTAGTTGACCGAGCCGGTGACAGCATTCTTGAAGGCCTTGGGGGTGCCCGCACGGTAGACGGCGCGCCAGTCGAACCCGACGAGCATCTCACGCAGCATCTCCACCAGGGACTTGGTGAGCTCCACCGCCTCCTCAATGTTCTTTCCGATGGGCTTGCTCTGCTGGTCGGTCTTGGAATACTCCGCCAGTGCCTTGGCCAGGTTGTCGGCCAGCGGCGCATACGCCACCAGCAGCCCATCCTGCTTGCCGCGGAAGGTGCGGTTCACCCGGGCGAGCGTCTGCATCAACAGCGCTCCCTTCAACGGCCGGTCCAGGTACAGGGTGTGCAGCGGCGGGGAGTCGTACCCGGTGAGCATCATGTCCTTGACGATCACTATCTCGAGTTCGTCGTCGACATTCCGCAGGCGTTCCTTGATGGTCGCGTTCGCCGAGTCCCGGCGCACATGGTCGACCACCGGGGGGACGTCCGACGGCGTCCCGGAGTACACCACCTTGATCTTGCCCTTGTCGAGGTCATCCGAGTGCCAGCCGGGGCGCAGCGCAATGATGGCCGAATACAGGTTGGCGCAGATCTCCCGGGTGCCGCCGACGATCATGGCCTTGCCGGGCGATTCGATGAACTGGCGCATCTTGCCCGAACGATTTTCCCAGTGCGCCACCAGGTCTTCCGCGAGGGCGGCGATGCGCTGCGGCGCACCGTAGACGGCGTTCACGACGGCGACACTCGCCTCGATCCGTGCCCGCTCGGTGTCGTCGAGGCTGCGGGTGATGTCATCGGCCGCCTGGTCAAGGGTTTCCTCGGTGACGTCCTGGGCCAGCGCCACCTTGATCAATCGTGGTTCGAAATACACGGGAACGGTGGCGCCGTCGTCGACCGCCCGGCTCAGGTCGTAAATGTCGATGTACTCGCCGAACACGTCACGCGTGTTGCGGTCGTCAAAGGAAATAGGTGTCCCGGTGAACGCGATCAGGGTGGCCCGCGGCAGAGCATCGCGGAGGTGGCGGGCGTACCCGTCGAGGTCGTCGTAGTGGCTGCGGTGCGCTTCGTCGACGATCACAATGATGTTCCGCCGGTCCGAGAGCAGCGGATGGTCCACGCCCGCGTCTTTCTCCCCCTGGCTGCGGCCGAACTTCTGCAGGGTGGTGAAGTAGATGCCTCCCGTGGTTCGGCTGGAGAGTTCCTCGCGCAGTTCGGCCCGGCGGCGGATCTGCTGCGGTTTCTCCGGGAGCAGGAGGCTCTGCGCAAAGGTCTCGTACAGCTGGCCGTCAAGCTCGTTGCGGTCGGTGATCACCACGATGGTGGGATTGAGGAGCTTGGGGTGGCGGGTGACTTGGTTGGTGTAGAGCTCCATTTCCATGGACTTGCCCGAGCCCTGGGTGTGCCAGACGACGCCGGCCTTGCCGTTACTGGCAACCGCTGTGACGGTGCTGCCCACAGCCTTGGAGACCGCGAAGTACTGGTGAGGCTTCGCGATGCGCTTGGCCAGCCCGTCCGAACCTTCGTCGAACGCGGTGAAACTGCGGGTCAGCTGGACGAACCGCTCAAGACTGTAGAGGCCGTCCAGGGCCAGATCCAGTTCGGTGACCGGCTCGCCTTCGACGACGGCGTCACGCACCACGGGTTCGCCGTCGTCGTCGACATTCCACGGCGAGAAGTGGTTCAACGGGGTGAACGGCGTGCCGTACTTGGCGAGGATCCCGTCGGAGGCGAGGGTGAAGACGCAGAAGCGGAAGGCAAGCGGGAACTCGCGCAGGTAGGTCTGCAGCTGGGCGTGCGCTGCGGGTACATCGGCCGAGCGGCTCCCGGCCCTCTTGAGTTCGATCACGCTGACCGGCATGCCGTTGCAGTAGAGCACAACGTCGAAGCGACGTTTGTAGTCTCCCTGGCGGAGGGTGACCTGGTTAACAGCGAGCCAGTCGTTGTCGTCGGCGACGGCACTCAAGACGCGGAGGGTGGGATTGTGTTCGGTACCGTCGGTGTCGATGTAGCTGATGCCGCGGAAGCCGTCGGTCAGATAGGTGTGGATGCGGTGATTTTCGGTGATGGCATCGGTCGACTTGGGGGCGGTGATCTCGGCGACGGCCTGCTGCAGGTACTGCTGCGGCACGGTGGGGTTGAACTTCCGCAGCGCCGCGAGCAACCGGGGGCGGATGAGCAGGTCATCCCAGGTGTCGCGCTCCCCCGATCCGGGTGCGATGGACTCGCCGGTACCTGGTCGCCAGCCGAGTTCGGCCAGCTGTTCCATGGCGAGGCCCTCCCAGAGCGCTTCGCTGAGACCTGTCACTGCTGTCATGCTATTCCCCCAGTGTGTTGCCGATCACTGGCTTCAGTCTAGGTGTTGCATCGGTTCGACCTTGTGACACAGGCGGTTCGGCGTTCCTGCCCCGGCGGTAGAGGCCGTTGAATGCCCTACCGCCGGGTAGGTCCACTTGGGTTCATCCTTCCTGCTGGGCGCGAACGGCTTCACGGTCCGGGCTGGTCGGTATGGTCGCCGACGGTGCGGTGCGGAGCCAGGTCCAGGCGGAGCGCAGGATGAAGGCCAGGATCAGCAGCTCAACTCCGATGGTGAGGCCGTAGTAAAAGGCCCAGTCCCAGGTCGCGCCTGCCGCGTTGAAGATGGAGAGGGGGATGAACAGCAACGCAACGACGAGGTTGGTGACCCGGTTCGCCCGGGCGGGCGCCGTCATCGAGAGCAGCACCATCAGACTCGGAATCGCTATGATCACGAAGAAAATGGACATCAAGGTCCCGGTGATGTCGAAGACGAAGATCTCGCCACCCCGTATTACGTCAATTTCGCCGGGCTGGTAGAGGTGGAAGTAGTCGATGTAGATGACGAGGAGCATGAAGCTGGTCCAGGCGGCCGCGAGCTTGACCTGCACGGGGATTCGCGGATTTTCGAGCAGTTTCGGGGTTTTCGTTCGGATGGGCATTGGCTTTTCTTTCGTTGGGAGCGGTCCGTCCGCCGGAGTGGCGGCAGGTCTGGGCGTGCATTCGCATGGGTTGGGTCGTTCTCATCTGTCCGGTCGTCAGACGGTGATCACGACCTTCCCTCGGGTGTGGCCAGCTCCGACATAGCGGAGGGCGTCGGCCGCTTCGTCCAGCGGGTAGGTGCGGTCGATGACGGACCTGACCTGCCCGGCCGTGAGCAGCTCGGCCAGGGTGAGCAGGTCCTGGCGCTTTCCAACCGACATGAAGGGCTTCAGCTGCTGACGGGTGAATCCGGACAGCACACGCGCTTTGACGATCCGACCGAGGGGGCCGAACCAGCGGCCGCCGCGTCCGCTGTTGGGGATCAGGGTGCCGGTGGGCGTCAGCGCTTGACGGACAGCCGCCAGTGGCTGGGCTTCCACGTTGTCGAGGATGACGTCGTAGCGCTTACCGGTGCGGGTGAAGTCGGTCCTCGTGTAGTCAATGACGTGGTCGGCACCGAGTGACCGGACCAGGTCGACGTTGCGGGTGCTGCACACACCCGTGACCTCGGCACCAAACGCCTTGGCGATCTGTACAGCGAAGGAGCCCACGCCGCCTGACGCGCCCGTGACCAGCACCGTCTGGCCCGGTCGAACATTCGCGATCTTGCGCAATGCCTGCAACGCCGTCATCGCCGAGGTGGCCACCGCTGCCGCGTCCACGACCGACAGGTTGGCAGGCACGGGCACGAGGTTGTCCGTCGGAACGCTGGCGTACTCCGCGAGTGCTCCAGCGGTGCTCCAGCCGAAGACCTCGTCGCCGGAGCGGAGGGCGGTAACATCCTTCCCGACTGCTGCCACCACGCCGGCGAGGTCCATGCCAGGGATGCCGTGGCGCGGCCGGCGAAGCCCGTACACCAGGCGCACCATGTATGGCTCGCCGGTCATGACGAAGTAGTCGCCAGGGTGTACCGAGGCCGCGCCCACCTGGACGAGCGCCTCGCCTCGCCAAGGTAGCGGCAGCCCGACGTTGGACACCTCGATAACGGAGGGCGGACCGTAGCGGTGTTGGACGGCAGCTCGCATCGTCGCTGTCCCGCCCGTATTTACCCCCGGCGTCAGGGGTGCTTCGGCATTCGATCGCTGTTCGTTTTCCACGGAAGCCTCCTTGCGTCCGAACAACGACCTTCGCTGCCCGTACACCGTACGACGTACGTTGTACGATAGAGTGTGAACGTACGCTGTACCAATGTCAAGCATTTTGTGAGAGCGAGGAATCCCGTGTCCGCTAAGGAACAACGCCAGGTCACGTCAGACGCGGGGCTGACCAAGCAGCGGGTGGTGATCGAAGCGATCCGACTCGCCGACCGCGAGGGGGTTGAAGGGCTGAGCATGCGCCGGCTGGCTCGCGAGCTTGGAGCGGGCGCGATGTCGCTCTACCACTATGTGGCGAGCAAGGAACAGTTGCTGGACGCGATGATCGACGTCGTGTTCGAGGAGATTGAGCTACCTCCCGAGGAGACCGACTGGCAGTCGGCGATGCGACGGCGTTCGATATCCGCCCGTCAGGTTCTCGCGCGCCACCCGTGGGCGATTGGCCTGCTGGACTCGCGGACAGCACCGGGGGCGGCGCACCTCCGCCACCGCGAGGCGGTCACCGCCTGCCTGCGGAGGGCCGGCTTCTCGGTTCTGATGGCGACGCACGCCAACTGGTTGCTCGACAGCCTGGTCTACGGGTATGCCCTGCAGGAAGCCAACCTGCCGTTCGATACAGCCGATGAGTTCGCGGACATGGCCGAGGACGTCTATCTGCCCCAGCTTCCTCCAGGCGAGTTCCCCTACCTCAACGAGTCCGCCGCGGCGCTTGTCGCTGCCGGCTACGACCCCGCGGAGGAGTTCATCTTCGGCCTCGACCTCGCCCTGGCCGCTCTCGAGCCCCTGAGAGCGTCCGCGTAGCGACGTTTGCAGACGCCGCCCGCGCCCTGCACCCCGGGTCCGATCCATAACCGCCGGCTTGTCGTGGGCTCGAAGTACTCGCTGCTGCCTAACTCACCGCGAGCTTCGACCAGGTCAAGGCTCCAGCCAACCCCGCGGAGTAAGACCGGCGCGAGTGCCAGCCCTTCAAACGCGGGTGTCTACGAGAGTTGGTCGGAAGGAAGCTCCCTCCTCGCCGGAATCCATTCCTAACCAGTCGCTTATGGTCGTCGCCGCCGATGCCCTCCACTGGATAAGTAAATTTCGTTTTGGATCTATTCAGCGGCACCGTCAGCTTTAGACCAGCTCTTCGACCAGCAATTCGGCTTCTCTGACCCGTAGTTTGCCGGACATGAGCTGCGGTAGCAGGGCGTCACGGCTGGCAACAAGCGTCTCGTTCTCTGCACGAGACTGGACTGCGAGTAGTCCGACACTCGTGATCTTCCCTTGAAGCTCCGGTTCGACCTCCCTAGGGTCTACCACGAGTGTTTCCAAGAGGTCAGCTGGCCTGACTCGCTGATGGCTGCCTGACGTACCGGCAACCTTCGATTCCAGAGTTGCACCGAATGAAGGCTGCAACAGCTCCGCCCACAGGAACGTGGTCGATGAATACGAAGGTTCAAGGACGAGGAACTCGGTAGATGCCAGACCCGGAATTGCTGGAACCTCCGCTACGTTCCAAACCCTGGGGAAACGCGGATTGAGCTTCGAAATCAGCACACAGGGCTGTCTAACCTCAAATTTTGAACTTTTGATATCGATTGGCCGGGTAACTTCAGCAGTTTGGCCAACGTCGAACGCCGGAAGGCTGAAATGCGCCACTTCGTTAGCAGTCATTAGTGACGGGTTGATCGTAGCCTTGTGCTGTTTGACAACTTTTCCGAGGGAAACCGTTGGTTCATAGCGGGCCAGCGAGAGAACAGCGAGGTCCTTAGCCACGTCTATGAGTTTGGCGTTGGCGGCGATCTTGTCATCGAGAGCCCCCAGCACTTCCACGATTGCACGCTGTCGGGCAATATCAGGAAGATCTAAGGTCATTGATCTTTGACCGGTCAAGCTCACATAAGGAGCCATATCTGTCTGGCCCTTCAACAAGTCAAGCTGGCGTGCAAAATGTTCAGATATAAGGACGTAACGTAAAAAGCCCTGGCTTATCTCGGATTCATCTAGGCTGCGCCAAAAAGTAGTTTGAGGAGAGCAGACGAATTCTGGAGAATCGACGGGAGCTACTGCGACCTTTCCGACCGTACCTTTGTGAGAAAGAATTACGTCCCCTGGAGCCCCTATGCCCTTTCGGATGCGGGCCCTGGCCTCCGGATTGATCTGGCCAGCATTTGTAAAATCAACGAACCCGCTGGTCATGTCTGCTGCTCGAATGAACGAAGTACCCGAAGGAACAAACTCATGCGGACGAGGTCGATCATTGCCGTGATTTCCGTCTTCAACTCTTAGCAGTCCCTTAGCGACCAAATCGCTTACTCGAGCGCTTCTCACAAGACCCGCCCCAACTGCTCCCGCACGACCGCGGCCAGTCGCTCTGACTCAGCAAACTGATCTAATAACTCAGCTGATAGCCGGGCGATCTTCTCCTCAATCGGCTCGCCGTCGTCTTCGACATCCGCCGCACCGACATACCTGCCGGGCGTCAGTGCGTAGTCAGCCGCCTTGATCTCTGCCAGTGGCACCGACTTACAGAACCCTCCGACGTCGTCGTACTCGATGCCCGACCCCTGCGCCGATGCTGACCCGCACCACGCGTGATAGGTCTCGGCAATCCTTGCGATGTCCTCATCCGCGAGTGCGCGCTCCGCCCGGTCCACCATGTAGCCCAGGTTCCGCGCGTCGATGAACAGCACCTCACCCGACCGGTCGACGGCTCCCGACGACTTGTTCTTAGCGAAGAACCACAGGCACACCGGGATGCCGGTGCTGCGGAACAGCTGAGTGGGTAGAGCGACCATGCAGGCGACCAGGTCGGCCTCCACCAGCTGCGCACGGATATCACCCTCGCCGCCAGAGTTCGACGACATGGACCCATTGGCCATCACCACCCCAGCGCTGCCACCCGGGGCGAGCTTCGAGATAATGTGCTGGATCCACGCGTAGTTGGCGTTGCCCACCGGCGGGACACCGTACTTCCAGCGAGGGTCGCTCTCGGAACGCGCCCAGTCCTTGATGTTGAAGGGCGGGTTCGCCATGATGAAGTCGGCCTGCAGATCCGGGTGCTGGTCACGCGCAAACGTGTCGCCCCAGCGGCTGGCCAGATTCCCGTTCAGCCCATGGATGGCAAGGTTCATCTTCGCCATCCGCCAGGTGCGCTCGTTCAGCTCCTGACCGTAGACGGAGATGCTCGAACCCTCCTTGTTGTGCGACTCAAGGAACTTCTCCGTCTGCACAAACATGCCGCCCGACCCACAGCACGGGTCATAGACGCGCCCGTGATCGGGCTCCAGCACCTCGACCAGGACGCGGACTACATCGGCCGGCGTGTAAAATTCTCCGCCCCGCTTACCCTCGGCCTTCGCGAATTTCTCCAGGAAGTACTCGTAGACCTCGCCAAGGAGGTCGCGGGCCTTCTTAGCGCCCTGTCCGGTGAACCGCGCGGAGTTGAAGAGGTCCAGCAGTTCACCGAGACGGCGCTGGTCGATGTTGTCACGGTTGAAGATCCGCGGCAGTGTTGCCGCAAGAGACGGGTTGGCGCCCATCACGGCGTCCATCGCGTCGTCGATCAGCTCGCCAATGGTCTTGGCCGCTTCGCCGGCTGCTGCCTGCGTCCCCTTGGCGTTTTGCGCCAGATAGGTCCAGCGAGACTGCGTGGGCACCCAGAACACGCCTCGCCCAGTGTACTCGTCGACGTCGTCGATCATCTGCGCGATCTGCTCGTCGCCGAACCCGTCAGCGGCAAGTTCAACCCGGATCTGCTCCCGGCGTTCGTCGAACGCGTCCGAAACGTACTTCAGGAACACCAGGCCCAGGATCACATCCTTGTACTGGGACGCGTCCATGGAGCCGCGCAGCTTGTCCGCGGCCTTCCACAGGGTGTCCTTGAGTTCCTTCATGGTGGACGGCAGGGCGTCTACCTTTACTTTCGGGGGCACTAGGGCGTTCCTTCCATCGGGGCGGCGGGGGTGTTTTCGCCGAGGGTCACGGTGTTGCTGGCTACGCCGTCCATGATCAGCGTAGCGAGTTGGTCGAGTTGATTGACGCGTTGGAGCGCGGCGAGCCGCTCCTGTTCGACGGCGTCGAGCGTGCGCCTGAGAAGATCCCGCTGGTCGACGTCGACCGCGCGGACAGTCCACGACCTCCACCTCCGTGCTGTCGGCGCCTGGTTGTTGATGTCTTCGGCGAGCAGCCTCGCTACCAGTCCCGGCTGACCTCTACGGGGTGATCCTCCATCAACAATCCGGAGGATGCGGGCCGGGTACGCGACGACGGCTGCGCCGTCGGGATCCACCAGAGCGACGGGCCGCGGCCCCGTGCAGAAGACGACGTCGCCCGGCTCTGTGAGTCGGCCGGCCGGGTAGTGTGCAGCGAACCTGAACCGATCCATCACCGCTGGAGGATCCCCGTCGAGGAGCGACCCGGCGGTGATCACTGTGATGGCACCGGGCGCATTCGGGTCACCAGCGTGAAGGTCCGCCGCATCGATCCGATTCCCGGGGAGGTAGGCGACCGCGCCGGCATCGGCCAGGTCTCCGAGAAACCTCTCCATCGGGCTCTCCGGGGTCGGCGTTGGGATTACCCGCATATCCAGACCCCGAACGGTTTGCGGCTGTTGGAGTGATGACAGGAGATTTTCGATGTCTAGCACCGCGTCAGCTGGTTGAGCGGTCCTGTTGCGTGGAAGTGGCCGAACCCGAACCAGTGAGCCGCGTGCCGCGAGCAACGACGACGTCCTCACGAGCCGCGCGAACCGAAATGAATGCTTCTCCACCGATCGCTGGTTGCCCATTGCCGCGGCGAGATCGCTGATCAGATCTTCGATGTCCGTGGTGGACAGTGAGGTTCCGGAGAGGTCAGACACCATCGTCCACCGATCGGCCAATGCCACCTCAGCGTGCGCGGGGCCGAGTACCCAAAGGGCCATCGCCTGGCGGGGCTTCGAGGTAATGAAACCTTGAGGTAAGCGGACGACGGCGCGCAGCCGCCCCGTGCGCAAAATGGCTGACCGGATAGCTTCGCTCTCCCCTGCTGCGCCGTCCATACCCAACGCATCACAGAGCGCGCTTGCGGGACCGAGTGCCACGGCGCGGTCATCATCGGTGAGCCACAGACAGATCCCGTCGACGGCGTTCAGGATCGCGACGTCGTCCGGGTCCTGGTTCTCGGCGTGAGGAAACTGGGCCAGGTGCAGTGCTGAATCCTGCTCGCCCACGGGGCCGGCGTCGTCATCCGCTGCCTCAAACGCCAGGCCATGAGTAAGGAGACGACGCAAACCACGCCGAGATGCTGCCGAGTCGAACCCCTCCCAAGCGAGGACGCACCGCGCCGTTCCGTCACCCTCGCTCAGCTTCAGGAGAGTGTCGCTGCTCCCTGGCGAGTGATCCACAACCAGCATTGATCCATCGTGCCGATTGAGCAACGCGACTGCCGCGGCAGCCACCAAACTGATGGCATCTTGGTGGATCTCTGCACCCTTCAGCCCGAGCCTCCTCTGGGACGTGAGGAGCAGGTCGAAGGCCGCCGCCGGGCTGTAGACTGCGTCGGCCAGCGCCTCTGCGGTCGCTGCGAGGATGGCAAGCTTGTCGCCGGTCGCTTCCATTTCGCGATAGAGGCTGTGGTTATCCGGGTCGTAGTCGTCAGCTAAATCCAGCAGTTCGACGGCGGACAGTCCGCTCAGTCGCCTTCCGCTGAGAACCTTAAGGCACAGAAGGGCCGTCAACGCATCAGTCTCCGCAGGGTCGGCAACTATGCCCGAACGAAAGGCGTCGGCGTCAAGGAGTGCGGAGGGGTTGTTGCCGCGACCGGTGTCGTGGAGCCATCGACCAATTTCAGCGGCGTCGAATGCCGGTTGGCTCGGCGGGCTGTTGGTTGGCGCTGGGAAAGGAAGATCGGCGTCACGATAACGACGCCGCCACATGGAGACCACCGGTCGGGCAACCTGGGCCAGCCGGGCCACATCGGCGAGGGACATATCGGCTTTGGTCATGTTCGGCACGCCTCCTTTTCTATCCGCTATATCCGCGGTTCAACGTTCTGACCCTACCCGTTGCCTGTCGTGGTTCAGGTTCAACGTTGATAACGGGGGTTATCACGCCCATTTGCCTCTAGATGCGGGAGCGGCCGTAGCGTTCATTTCCACAAGCAGAATCCACCTATGAAAGGACTGACGTGAAGTATATTCGCCAGATTCATCTGGATAGCCCGGGCACAAGAAGCGAGCACATCTCACGGGTCAACCACTCGGATACCCCTACCGGCTCTCTGTCCGAATCCTCCAGGACGAAGATCGTGCAGCAGATTACGGCTGGTACGGAGACCTACTGCAGCCATAGCACCAACGGCGCCCAGGCCGCCGTAGTCGTGAGGACTAGCGGTCTGGGTATCAAGTACATCACCACTGTCAGCGACGGACGGGAGACCAATAATCTCCTAAGCCTCCCTCAGTACTGAGCACACCATAGTCTGGTTGGAAGCGGCGTGGGGGCCGCTTCCAACCGTTCATTCCCCCATCAACACTTTCTTTAGAAGGATTGTCAGTGAAAAAGAGCTTGGTAGTTTATGCGGTTGCACTTCTTGCCCTGAGCGGATGTTCAAGTGCGGTGACAGATAGCGACCGGGCGCAAGGCGCGTTGGCGACAACCGCGGCTGCCGCGGCGCCTTCAGCTTCACCGTCAGATGATGTGGCGTCGCCATCGCCTTCACCGACCCCTGAACCTGAGGAGGCTGAGGAGCCTGAGGCTGAGGCTGAGGCTGAGACAAGCGTTCGCGGGAATCTGGTGAAAGACATTGGGGAACCTGCAGGCATCTTCAACTCCGAAGATCGCAGCACTAACGTCATCGACTTCACCGTGACTTCAATCGCCCCCGCAGAATGCACAGAAGAATACGCCCAACCGGCGGCCAACGGCCACTACCTTGCTATTCAAATGGACGTCATCACCCAACCCGAACTTAAAGATGAGTTCAGCGGCAGCTTCTACGCTGACGCGGGCACATGGAAGCTCATTCAGGCAGACGGAACGACGTTCAACGGCATGTTGTACGGAAACTCTTACGGGTGCCTACCCGAAACAGCCATACTGCCGCAGTCAATCGGCCCCGGAGAGACGGCTTCCGGAACAGTCCTCCTCGATGTGCCAGCCCTCGAAGGAACACTTGTGCTGTCCTATCTTGGCGAAGACGCTTGGGAATGGGTCATCCCCTAGACCTGACTTCAACGGAGCAGGCTTCGGGTCGTATCTCAAACTTCTTGGGTCGAGTACCGGTAATGCTGGTTCTGTTACGCCTCGAAAAATTAGTAGAAAAAGATTTCTGAGCAGCCCCGTTCTGCCCCTAATTTTGTCAGTGGCGGGTGATCGAATAGAGGTATGGAAAGCAGCGAAGCTTCTTCTACCGGACCGGAGACTCCTCCCGGATCTGGCGCGGAAGCCGCCGCGGATACTTCTACGGACGCTTCTTCTAGGTATGGGCTGGCTGGTCCGTTGGGTGTTGAGTCGGTGTGGAAAGCCCCGGTCGTTGAGCCGCCGGAGCACACGACTGACCCGACCAACACGGACCCTGAGGACGACGCTGATCCGAACGAAGCAGATTCTCCGGATTCGGAGTCGGGGTCTGATTCGGAGTGGTTGTTCTCTGAAGCGTGGGCCTCCTATTACTTCGGGGATGACCCTAATGTGCGGGTGCGTTCCAGTAGTGAACCTCCAGCACTGACTGGGCAGCTACAAATGGCGGCGGTGGGTGGTTTGGACGCCTGCCAGGTGTTGGACGCTCTGAAAGACATCGACGAAGCTAGGTCGTGGTTGGACGCTCAGGAAGCGAAAGTCGTGACCCGGGCCCTTGCCCTGCAAACCGAGCTCACCCGCCACGATCCGAGGGACTGGGGGTACGAGAAAACCGTCACCGCGTCGGAGATCAGTGCAGCCCTGCACATACCGGAACGGACGGCTGGGTTCCTCGTCGAGCACAGCACCCTGCTCACCCGGTACTGCCCTGCGACTTTGGAGGCGTTGGAGGCCGGGAAGCTCAGTAAGCGGCATGCGTGGGCTGTGGTCGAGGAAGCCACCAGCATCCCCGACACTGATCCAGCAGTCACTGCGGACTTTGAGGGCCGGCTGATCGGGATGGCGTCGCTGACGACGGTGGCGAAGTTCCGTCAGCAAGCGAACCGGCTCCGCGAAGAACTCCACCCCGAATCGATCACCATCCGGCGTAAGAGGGCGGTGAAGGAACGCGGGGTGTTCCTGACCCCCAGCTATGACGGGATGGCCTGGCTCGAAGCCTACCTACCCGTGGATCAGGCTGCCGGGATTTTCCACCGGGTCGACACCGCCGCCCGCCACCTCCAAGGCCCCGACGAACCCCGAACCCTCACCCAGCTACGAGCCGACGTCCTCGCCGATGTCCTCACGAGCGCCGGTGTCACGGGGCATATGACAGACCGAGAAAGGCCCACCACCGTAGATCCCAGCACTGTAGAACCCACCGCTGGCGATCCCTCCACCGACAGCCGAACCGCCGGTGACGCTACCGCCGACAGTACCAGCGAGACGCGCGGGATGATCGAATCGGATGGGACCGAAGGCCCTGATAGCCCGGAAGCATCGGATGGGTCGTCCAGCCGCGGTGGTGCAGGTGCCTTCTGGGGGGTGCAGGCCAAGGTATTCGTCACCGTCCCCGTGATGACCCTCCTCGGCGGGGACGCTCCGGGTGAACTCGAAGGGTACGGGCCGATTGACCCCGACACCGCCCGGAAGCTCGCCGGGCATGCGCCATCGTTCACAAGGATCCTTACCCACCCGTTCACGGGGGCGAGGCTGGGTGCTGATGCCACTACGTATCGGGTTCCGAAGGACCTGCAGGATGCGGTCAGGGTGCGGGATCGGACGTGTCGGCATCCGGGGTGTAACCGGTTGGCGGTGTTCTGCGAACTCGACCACACCACACCCTGGTCTCACGGCGGGAAAACCAGCTATTCGAATCTGGCCGCGCTGTGTAAACGGCATCACAAGCTCAAATCCGAGGGCTACTGGCACTACCGACAACCCGAACCCGGAATGATCATCGCGATCTCACCCGCCGGCGAAACCTACCTCACCCGACCAGACCCACCACCGGCACCAAAAGACGACCCACCACCCTTCTAGTGCGTTGGTCAAGGATTCTGTGCTGGAGTTTGCGGGGAAGTTCATGGCCAGCTACTCCGCTGCCGCTATGTACGCCCGCGTCTCACCGGATCCGCACTTGGACCGACCCCGCCCGCGGTTCTGCTTTCACTCTCGACCGACCCGTAAAAGATCCGAACAGGCGCCCGGCTCGGGATACTGTGCCATATCACTACGCCACCCTCTACGAGGGCCTCGCCCTGTCTACGACAGCCGGTGGCTCCTGGGCCGACATCTCCAGCGTTAGTTCCATGCAGCGCAGTCGCGCCGGAGACCAGTCGTAGGGCATCTTTCTGATGGCGTCACCTGTGCTCATTGACTTTCGCCCCGTTTCAGCATCAAGGTCGACCCTCTCCTCCCCCTGATCAGAGGGGAGGGAATGCAACGCATCCCAGGAATCGAAGAGCGCGTTGTCCTCTTCGGTCAGACCGGAATCATCGATGACTGTGTTCAGCTTCTGTTCGAAGGCATGCCGCTGGACAGCTACTTCTTCCACGCGAGGGTCATCGACGGCGACGGTGTCATCAAGGGTCTCCTCTGCGGCATCAACGCAGTCGGACTCTTCGCGCAGACCAGGGTGGGTGGCCAGGGCAATGTATCGGCTAGCGTTCACTGCCGCACCAAGGGGACCGAAGATTCGCTCGATGACCAGCACGTTATCCAAGTCGGCCTGGCGCAGCGAGCCCTCTGGCAAATTCTCAAGTCGGGTGGCAACAAAGTCGGAGAGCAGACCCATTCTGCTGCCCCGGGATCGCATGCGCTGCACGGCAGCCCGCTGCCGCTGCAGTTCAGCTTCCTGGGCGATGAGAGTCGTCTCCAACCGTTCCAGAATGCCCGCTACACCGTGGTCGCAGTCTGCCCCACCAGTAGCCTGGCTGGCAGCTGTGTCAACAGCAGTCGTCCCAGCAAACGCATCACGGATGTCGTCCAGGGCAATTCCGGCGTCAGCCATCTTGCGGATCCACAACAGCTGGATCATCTCTTCGTAGCCGTAGCGGCGGCGGTCGTCACTGCCCCGCTCGGGTTCCGGCAGCAGACCGATCGCGTGATAGTGACGGATCGCCCGCGGTGTAACGCCGACGAAGGACGCAGCGTCACCGATCTTCACCTGACGAGGGGGAATGAGGGACGAGACCATGAGCAGGACCTTCCGTGGAGGAGCGGGATGTGATTCCACCGAACCACATAACGCTACGGGAGCTGCAACTCCAGGCCCTTATCCCGAACACGCAGCAGGGGTGGCAACCATTCTCCCGGATAGTTGCCACCCCTGCTGGTGCTGCAGTTACTTGTCGAACAAAGACAGGTGAAGTTACTTCACATCCTCGTCAACCCAGTCGAACGTCCGGGTGACAGCCTTCTTCCAGAGGCGCAACTGGCGGTCCCGCTCTCCTTCGTCCATCGAAGGGGTCCAGCGCTTGTCCTCGGCCCAGTTGGTGGCCAGCTCGTCGGTGTCCTTCCAGAACCCGACCGCCAGACCGGCTGCATAGGCCGCGCCAAGGGCAGTGGTCTCGGTGACCTTGGGGCGGATCACCGGGATGCCGAGGATGTCGGACTGGAACTGCATGAGCGCATCGTTGGCGACCATGCCGCCGTCGACCCGCAGGTCCTCCATGTCCACACCCGAGTCTGCGTTCGCCGCGTCCAGCACCTCGCGGGTCTGGAATGCGGTTGCCTCAAGCGCGGCACGGGCGATGTGACCCTTGTTGACGAAGCGGGTGAGGCCCACGATGGCACCGCGGGCTTCGCCACGCCAGTACGGGGCAAAAAGGCCGGAGAACGCCGGCACGATGTAGACGCCGCCGTTGTCTTCGACGGTCTCTGCGAGCTGCTCCACCTCAGGTGCTGACTTGATGATGCCCAGGTTGTCGCGCAGCCACTGGATCAGTGACCCGGTGACAGCAATCGAACCCTCGAGGGCGTAGACGGCCTTCGCGTCCCCGAGCTTGTAGCAGACAGTCGTCAGAAGGCCGTTCTTGGAGTGGACGATCTCCTCGCCGGTGTTGACGATCATGAAGTTGCCGGTGCCATACGTATTCTTGGCACCACCCTTCTCGAACGCGGCCTGGCCGAAGGTGGCCGCCTGCTGATCACCAAGGATGCCCGCCACCGGCACCTCACGCAGCAGCTGCGAGGTGTGGACGGTGCCGTAAACCTCGGACGAGGACTTGATCTCCGGCATCATTGAGCGGGGTACCCCGAAGGCCTCAAGGATTCCGTCGTCCCAGGACAGGGTCTCGAGATCCATGAACATGGTCCGCGATGCGTTGGTGACGTCGGTGATGTGCACGCCACCGTCGGTGCCGCCAGTGAGGTTCCAGGTGACCCACGAGTCGGTGTTGCCGAAGATCAGGTCGCCGGCCTCAGCCTTCGCCCGTGCCCCGTCAACGTTGTCCAGGATCCATTTGATCTTGGTGCCCGAGAAGTAGGTGGCCAGCGGCAGGCCGACCTTCTGCTTGAACCGCTCCACTCCCCCATCAGACGCGAGTTCGTCGACGATGGACTGGGTCCGCGTGTCCTGCCAGACGATGGCGTTGTAGACGGGCTGGCCCGTGGTCTTGTCCCAGACCACTGCGGTCTCGCGCTGGTTGGTGATGCCGACCGCGGAAATATCGTGCCGCGTCAGGTTCGCCTTCGACAGGGCGTTGCCAATGACCTCACGGGTGTTGTTCCAGATTTCGATCGGGTCATGCTCAACCCAGCCCGCCTTGGGGAAGATCTGCTCATGTTCCTTCTGGCCGGAGGACACGATGTCCCCACTGTGATCGAAGACAATGGCCCGGCTGGAGGTGGTGCCCTGATCGATCGCGATTACGTACTTCGACATGTAGTGCTCCTCTTTGAGTATTTCCGTCGTGAATAGTGCCGGCATGCGCAGTCAAGGACCGCGCCCGCCGGGGTGAAACTAACTGCTAGCCGGTGACTGCGGGAAAGGTGACCAGCATGGCGACCAGGCCGCCAAGAACACCACCGATCAGGGGGCCGACCACTGGCACCCAGGAGTAACCCCAGTCGCTGCCACCCTTGCCCTTGATGGGCAGCAGGGCGTGGACGATCCGGGGACCGAGGTCACGCGCTGGGTTGATGGCGTAGCCGGTAGGACCACCAAGGGATGCACCGATACCCACAACGAGCAGAGCGACGGCCAGTGGGCCGAGGCCCGACGGCGTCCCGGCGAACGAAATGACCACGAACACCAGGACGAAGGTGCCGATGATCTCGGTGATCAGGTTCCAGGCGTTGGAACGGATGGCCGGCCCGGTGGAGAACACGCCCAGCTTGTTGGCGGGGTCGGGCTCAGCATCGAAGTGCTGCTTGTAGGACAGCCAGCAGAGGAAGGCACCGAGCATGGCACCAATCAACTGGGCAGCGAAGTACAGCAGTACGTTCATGAAGGTCTTGTCGATATCGGGGCCGAGCGTTGCAACATCTGAGTTGACCAACAGACCCACCGTAACGGCCGGGTTCAGGTGTGCGCCGGAGAGCGCAGCAACATAGACACCGGCGAAGACGCCGAGCCCCCAACCGAAGTTCACCATCAAGAATCCGCCATTATTGCCCTTGGTACCGGCCAGGGCGACGTTGGCAACGACACCTGTACCCAGCAGCAACAGCAGCATGGTGCCGAACATTTCGGCAACGAATGCTTCCAGAGACATCTTTGACTCCTTTAATTATTCATTTTTATCGAACCCAGCCCTCGGCTGAGGCTCTCTTGCTCCCCCCGGCAACAGCTGCCGTTGGTCCTGCATCCGCTCCGGGAGCGGCAATGGTTACGTGCCTGACAGCGGCTACGCCACCAAATCTTCGACCTGAACGTTGTGCCACTTCAGCAGCACCTGTTCAGCCAGTTCTACCTCAGCCGACACTTTCTCGCTGCTCCACCCGAGCAGCGGAGCCAGCGTCTCAGCAAGTTCCTGGAGCAGCTCTGTGGTCACCAGTCCGCGGAAGGCGATTGACGTCCGGCGGATCAGCACATCAGCCAGGTGCCCCACCTGCTCGTGCTCGACCATGTACTCCAGCTCCCGCTCGCTCAGCTCCTGGGTCGAGGAGAACGAACGGTCCTGGCCCGCACGCAGGTACTCGATGACGTCGACGGCGCGGGTGCCGTAACGGGTCAGCAGCACCTCGGCGCGCTCGGCTGAAAGTCCCGGCTCCACATGGGCGCTCACCCAGGCTTTCTCAGCGGACGGCGTCCGGGGGAATCCCTTTCCGCCGCCGATGGCGAGCCCCGCCGTCGTCGTCGTCCGCCGCTTCCCAAGGACTTCAAGGACGTCGTTGGTCATGTGCTCGGAGAGTGCGCGGAAGGTGGTCCACTTGCCCCCGACGAGACTTAGCGTGGTGACCGGCTTGGTGCCGGTGCTGTCCTGGCGCTTCTCGATCCTGTAATCGCGTGACACGAAGCCGGGCTGGGTGTCGTCGTGACGTGGGAGCGGGCGGACGCCGGAGAAACTGTAGACGACGTGATCGTGCTTGACGGTGATCGCAGGGAACACGTGGCCGATCAGTTCGATGAAGTAGTCAACCTCTTCGGGGGTGCACACGGCGGGCTCGTCCACATCGGTGTCGATGTCGGTGGTGCCCACGAGCACCCGGTCGCCGATCGGGTAGACCAGGACGATCCGGCCGTCGGTGTGTTCGAAGAAGATCTCGCGGCCCGCGCAGGCGGCGAGCAGTTCCGGGTGGTCGAGCACAACGTGGGAGCCCTTGGTGCCACCCATGAAGGTGCTGCGTTCGCCCAGGGCATCGTTGGTACCGTCCACCCATGCGCCGGTAGCGTTCACGACGACGTCGGCTGCGAAGGTGAATTCTTCGCCGGTGAGTTCATCCCGGAGGAGGACCGAATCGCCGTCACGTCCGATAGCGCTGACGTAGTTGATCGCCCGGGCTTCGGCGTTTGCGGCGAGCCCGTCACGGAGCACGTCAAGCGTCATGCGCTCGGGGTTGTGCACTGACGCGTCAAAGTAGGTGGCTGTGTAACGGACGTCGGGCCGAAGATCGGGCAGCTGCGCGAGGGACTTCTTGCGACCGGCGAAGGTATGGCGCGGCACGGCTCCGCCGTCGCGGGAGAACCAGTCGTACATGGTCAAACCGGCTTTAATGAGGAACGCGCCTCGCTCGCGGGGCTGGCCCTGGCGATGGGTGAGGAACCGCACCGGAGCGGCGAGGATGCCCGAGAAGGTACTGAAAATCGGGATGGTGGTCTGGAGGGGCTTGACGTAGTGGGGGGCGGTCTTCAGCAGGGCATTGCGCTCAACCACTGATTCCCGGACCAACCGGAACTCGCCGTTCTCGAGGTACCGGATACCGCCGTGAATCATGTGGGACGACGCACCCGACGCGCCCTGGCAGTAGTCTCCCCGCTCCACGAGCGCGACGTCGACGCCCTGCAGTGCGAGGTCCCTGAAGGTTCCTACGCCGTTGATGCCGCCACCAATAATGAGGACAGAAGCCCGGGGGGTCTCCCTGAGACGTGTCACCCCTGCTCGCTCAGCGGGTGTGCTTGTGGCACCTTTGCCGGTAGCGGACTCAGCCAAAACATTCTCCTCAACAGTTTGCACGCTGCATTGGATCCGCAGCCGTTCCACCTATTCTTGAAATGCTGGGAATAATAGTCAATGGTGTTGCACATACGTGCAGAAGTGACGGAGGATTTGGCTATGAACGTTCGACCCGAGGCTGAAAGGCCCGACCCCGTTGCACAATCTTCCGCTGAGGACTTCAAGCGTTCACGGAGCGGCGACGCGCTGCGGGCGGCCCAGATGTACTACCTGCAGGACCTCACCATGAACGCCATTGCACGGGAGCTGCGGACGTCCCGGTCGACCGTTTCCCGGCTGCTGTCGATGGCCCGGGACACGGGGCTGGTCCAGATCCAGGTCAACAACCCATTGCAGCGGGCACCGTCCCTGGAGCAACAGATCCGGCGGCAGTTCGGTGTGGAAGCCCACGTGGTTCCCGTCACCGACATCGTCAGCGACTCCGAGGTACTGGACCGGGTGGCGATCCAGGCGGCACGGACCATCGGGCCGCTGGTCGATTCGAACGCCATCATCGGCGTCGCCTGGGGGTCCACCCTGAGCGCGGTCAGCCATCATCTGACCCGGAAGGTAACTCACGACAGCACCATCGTCCAGCTGAACGGTGCTGGCAACACCCAGACCACCGGAATCACCTATGCCAGCGAGATCCTGCGCCGTTTCGGCCAGGCCTATGGCGCCCGAGTGGAACAGTTCCCCGTCCCGGCCTTCTTCGACCACGCCGAAACCAAGACGGCCATGTGGGCCGAACGCAGCGTCCTGCGCATTCTCGACCTGCAGCGGCGGATGACCATGGCCATTTTCGGCGTCGGGTCCATCGACGCCAACATCCCCAGCCACGTCTACTCCGGGGGCTACCTGGACGACGACGACCTGCGGGCGTTGGAGGAGCACCAGGTGGTGGGCGACGTCGCGACCATGTTCTTCCGCGCCGACGGCACCCACAGCGACCTCCTCCTCAACCAGCGCAGCACCGGCCCCGAACTGGATCTCCTCCGGCAGGTGCGCCGGCGTATCTGCGTGGTGTCGGGGGAAACCAAGATCAACGGGCTGCGCGGGGCCCTAGCCGCTGGCCTCGCCACTGACCTCATCCTCGACGAGGGGTCGGCGCGCCGCCTGGTGCATGGCGGGTCCCGCTGAGCCAGAGCGCCTTCGGTATTGTCGAGGTATGCATAAGGCACCGAAAATCGCTCTCAACAACGGGGTACAGATCGACCAGGTTGGTTACGGTGTGTACAAGGTGCCGCCTGAGACCACTGCGGATCTCTGCTCCCAGGCCCTCGAGGTGGGGTACCGCACTATCGACACCGCAGCCATGTATGGCAATGAAGCGGGAGTGGGCCGGGCCGTGACCGATGCCGTCAACGCCGGCTGGCTGGAACGCGACGACGTCTTTGTCACCACCAAGCTCTGGAACGACAGCCACGGCTACGATGCGACGCTGCGCGCCTTTGACGCCTCCCAGCAGGCGCTGGGGCTGGACGACGTCGACCTCTACCTGATCCACTGGCCCTGCCCCGACAAGGACCAGTACGTTGACACCTTCCGCGCGCTGGAACAGCTCTACCACGACGGGCGGGTGCGGGCCATCGGGGTGTCGAACTTTCAGGTGACCCACCTGGAACGACTGTTGGCGGAGACGGGGGTAATTCCGGCCGTAAACCAGATCGAGCTGCACCCCTACCTGCAACAGCATGAGCTGCGGCAGTTCCACGACACCCACGGCATCCGCACCCAGGCGTGGAGCCCGCTGGGTCGGGGAGCCATTCTGGCCGACCCGGTGATCGGTGAGATCGCATCCGACCTCGACCGGACACCAGCCCAGGTGGTCCTGCGCTGGCACGTGCAATCCGGCAACCTGGTCATCCCCAAGGCGAGCACGCGAGCCAGGATCGCCGGCAACCTCGACATCTTCGGTTTCGACCTCACTCCCGGACAACTCGCGGACATCGGCGGGCTCGAGCGGGACACCAGGTTCGGTTCCCACCCGGACCGGGTGAACTAGCTGGTGCCGTCACCGATAACCGTGAGCCGGCAGGCCTCCGTGGTGACCCTGCCGTATCTTGGAGCAGCTCAGCGCTACTGGATGTTCCCGGCACTGGAAGGCGGCGGCACAGCGCCGGCCATCTTCATGGTGCATGGTTTCAGGGGGGACCATCACGGGTTGCTCCGCATCATCGAGGAGCTGCCCACGCATCGGATTGTGGTGCCCGACCTTCCCGGCTTCGGCCAATCCGAGGCCCTGGAGGGTGTGCACGACGTCGACGCGTACGCACGGTTTGTCGGGTTCAGCCTGGCGGAGCTCGGGTTGGGCTCCGACACGGTACTGCTCGGCCACTCCTTCGGCTCAATCGTCGCGTCGCGGTGGGCTGCTGACAACCCGGCGGCGGTTGCCGCCCTGATCCTGATCAATCCCATCTGCGAGCCTGCGCTGGAAGGTTCCAACCGGCTCGCCTCCATGGCGGCTGCCCTGTACTACCGGGTAGGGGCTGCACTCCCTGAGCGGTTGGGCCTGGCGCTCCTCGGCAACCGGCTCATCGTGTTGGGAATGAGCTCACTGATGGCGAAAACCAGGGACCGAACACTCCGGAAGTACATTCACGGCCAGCACTTGAGCTACTTCAGCAAGTACGCCAGCCGCCGGGTGCTGCTCGAAGCGTTCCAGGCATCAATTACAGGCACGGTCAGGGACAATGCGGCGCGGCTCACGATGCCCGTCCTGCTGGTTGCCGCCGAGAAGGATGACCTGGGTTCAGTGAAAGGTCAGCGTGCACTTGCCAGCCTGATCCCACATTCCCGTCTGGAGATCATCGACGGGGTGGGCCACCTGGTGCACTATGAGACCCCCCACGAAGCGGCCCGCCTGATCGAGAGTTTCCTGGAAGGGACACCCGCATGAGGATCCTGTTCGACGCCCGGTTCACCCGGCTGGACCAGCACGACGGAATCAGCCGCTACGGGGCCAGCCTCATTGCCGCCGTCGCGGAGCGGGCCGACGTGGCGATGCTGATTTCTGACCCCCGGCAGCTCGACCTGCTGCCCGCTGTCCCCCACGTCCTAATCACTTCGCCGCTCTCGCCCCGGGAACTGTTCGTGGCCTCGACGATCAACCGGTTGAACCCCGACGTCGTCATCTGCCCGATGCAGACCATGGGGAGCTGGGGACGGCAGTACCCGCTGGTACTCACCCTGCATGACCTGATCTATTACCAGAACCCCCAGCCACCCGGATTCCTGCCCCTGCCGGTCCGCGCCCTGTGGCGGCTCTACCACCTGGCCTACTGGCCGCAACGCCTCCTGTTGAACCGGGCCGACGTCGTCGCCACCATCTCGGAGACCACCCGGGAGCTGATGAAGGAGCACCGGCTGACCAGACGTCCGGTCCGGCTCGTCAGCAATGCGCCCCAGAAAGACACGGAGGTCCGCCCCGAGGGAGTCCCGCCCAGCAAAGACTTGCTCTACATGGGGTCGTTCATGCCCTACAAGAACGTCGAGACCATTGTGGCGGGCATGAATGGTCTCGACGGGTATACGCTGCACCTGCTCAGCCGGATCACCGCTGACCGGAGGGCGGAGCTCGTTCGGCTTGTCCCGCCGGGGCAACGCGTCGTCTTCCACAACGGTGTGACCGACGGGCAGTACCAGGAGCTGCTCCGCTCGGCGGCGGCGCTGGTGACCCTGTCCCGCGCCGAAGGGTACGGGCTGCCGGTGATCGAGGCGATGGCGGCCGGAACCCCAGTGATTGCCGCCGACACACCGATCTTCAGGGAGGTCGGCGGCGATGCCGCGCTGTACGTGGACCCCGACGACCCCTCGGCGTTCACCGCAGCGGTGAAATCACTCGCCGCACCCGACCGGTGGGATGCCGCCTCCCGCGCCGGCAAGGCGCAGGCAGGCACCTACTCCTGGGACCGCTCCGCTGACCAGCTGCTGGAGGCAGCCGCCATCGCCACCGTCGAACACGCCGGGCGCCGAGGCCTCGGCCGATTGCTCCGGCGCCGGTGACGGCCAGCGACGAATCTGCGACCCGGCTGCGCTATATCAGGTCCGCTGCATCACAGCGGATGTGGACCGGTTCGGACGTCCCCTTCGCCGAGAGTGCTGCCTTGCGGGATTTCAGCCAGGCGGTCGCCGCCGGCGCACTGCGGTAGCTGAAGAACAGCAGCAGCCGGTGCTGGTCCGCGCTGGAGATCTGGGTGTCGGCCGCGTCGCGGCGCCCCGGTGGTCCGGCCTGCCGTCCCCCCGGGGCGCGGCCCGACTGGGGTGCAACCGGCATGGGGCCCACCGTGCGGAGGAACAGGGCCGGATCGAGATCGGCAGTAAACGCAGCCAGGGCCTCACGGGACCCGGTCAGGGCAGCGAACCGGACGGCCGGCGGCAAGCCCAGGTCGGTCCGGGTGGAAAGCTCCCGCCCGGCGGCGCCCTGTGGATCCCAGCGGACCAGATGACCCACTGCTGTTGAATCATCGGCGGTGATGACCACCAGGCCGCCATCGTTCGCGGGGCGCGCCAGCAGCGACGCGGTGAACCAGCGCCGCAGGGTGTCCTCCCCCGCCCGCAGGGATTCCCGGGACAGCATTGCCGACCCGTCCAGAAGGATTACCGCCGCATAGCCGTTCGGGGCAAGCGGTTCAGCCCCCGGCGTGGCGACGACGACGGCGGGACGGTCGGGCACCGTGTCCAGGATGTGCTCTCCGGCTGAAGAGTAGACCGTCGCCCCGGGAAAGGCCCTCCCCAGTTCCTCGGCGGTCCGGGTGGCACCAGCCACTGTGGCACGCAACCGGTGGCTTCCGCAGTTGGCGCACGTCCACCGCGGGTCAGGCCGGCCACACCAGCGGCACCCGGGAGCACCACCCCGCCCGGTCTGGGCCAGTGGTCCGGTACACACGGTGCAGCGGGCCGGTTCACGGCAGTCCTCACAGGCGAGGGCCGGTGAGAATCCGGTCCGCGCCACCTGCAGCAACACTGGCCCCCGGGCCAGCCCGTCGGAGGCAGCCTTCCACGCCGCATGCGGGATCCGGGCGCGCGCCGCCAGCGGATCGCGGGCAGTCTGGAACTCGTCCCCGGTGTGGATCACCCGTGGGCTGCTGCGGCGGACCTCGGCGCGGTCCGCGGCAATCGATTGCGCCCAGCCGGTAGCCACCAGCCGGTGCGCCTCCGTGCTCTGCGATCCGGACGCGAGCAGCGCCGCGCAGCCCTGAAGCTCCGCCCTGAGCAGCAGTACTTCGCGGGCATGCTGGTAGGGCGCCCGCTGTTCCTGGTGCAGGTCATCCCCGTCATCCCAGATGCACACGAGTCCCAGGTCCTGCACCGGAGCATAGGCCGCCGACCGGGTGCCGACCGCCACCCGTACCTGCCCGTGCAGGAGTTTCAGGAAGTTGCGGTACCGCGGCGTCGGCCCGTCCTCGGCGGTAAGGCGCACCAGGTTGTCGGTGCCCAGCCGCCGCGCCAGGGCGGCCTCGACCCGGGCCAGGTCCCGCTGGTCGGGCACGACGACGACGGCGCCCCGGCCTGCATGCCAGACGGTGGCGACCGCCTCAGCGATTTCCGCTGGCCAGTCCCGCGCTCCGTAGCCTCCCAGGCTGGTCAGGACCGCCCGGGGGTTATGCCCGGCGGCCACATGTCTGAGGAAGCTGGCGCCGTTGGCATAGCGGGTCAGCAGCGGGGCGGGGTGTCTTTCTGGATCGTTCGAATCCTTGGCGCCGACTTCCGCCGCACTGCCCGATGAGGCACTGTCCGGTGTGGCACTGTCCACTTCGTCTGTCTCATCGAAGGCCGCGTCTACCCGCGCCATCCGCGGCGGGATGGCGACCCTGAGGATATCGCTGACGGTCCCGGCGTACCGCGCGGCGACGGCACGGCTGAGGGCCAGCACCTCAGGGGTGAGGACCGGCTGGGTGGAGAGAACCTTGCCCAGGGTCAGAAGCCGGGTGGTGCTGTCGGTGGTCGCCGCCCGGGCGACGATGAAACCGGTGAACTCCCGGCCGCTGAAACGCACCTTGACCCGAACCCCGGGCTGGGCAGACTCAGCCAGCTCCTCGGGAACTTCATAGTCGAACACCCGGTCCAGGTGGGGCAGCGGGGAATCCAGCAGGACCTGCGCCACCGGCAGCTTTCCGGCGGGCACCGGCGCGCCGGCTGCCCGTGGTGCCGCCGGGAATCCCTGCAGCAGGGACAGCTGCACCGCGCCCTGATCGCCGGAGATCCCCGCGGTCGATAAGCGCGGGTCGGTGCCGGGAGACTGCTGGGGTGCGCGTCCGCCGGAAGTGTCCCCGTTGCCGTTGCCGGGCGGGCGCGTGCTAGGCGTTGAAATAGCTCCGCAGCTTGTCCACACGGTCGGTCAGTTCCCAGTTGAAGCCGACGTCTTCACGGCCGAAGTGCCCGTGCGCTGCGGTCTTCTGGTAAATGGGCCGCAGCAGGTCCAGTGCGTTGATGATGCCGAGCGGACGCAGGTCGAAGACCTCGCGGATCGCGGCGCCGATCGCGGCTGGGTCAACTGTCTCCGTGCCGAAGGTCTCCACGTAGATGCCCACGGGCTGCGCCATCCCGATTGCGTAGGCGATCTGGATCTCGGCGCGCTTGGCCAGGCCAGCCGCGACCACATTCTTCGCGACCCAGCGCATGGCATAGGCCGCCGAGCGGTCAACCTTGGACGGGTCCTTGCCGCTGAAGGCGCCGCCGCCGTGCCGGGCCATTCCCCCGTAGGTGTCGACAATGATCTTGCGTCCGGTCAGGCCCGCGTCGCCCACCGGGCCGCCGATGACGAAGTCGCCCCCCGGGTTCAGGATGTGGCGCACATTGCTGATGTCCAGCTCGGATGCCGCCAGCACGGGATCGATCACGTGGGTCGCCAGGTCGGCGCGCAACTGATCGAGGTTGACGCCCTGCGCATGCTGGGAGGAGACCACCACCGAGTCCACTGAAACTGGCACATCGCCGTCGTACCCGATGGTTACCTGGGTTTTGCCGTCTGGCCGGAGGTAGTCAAGGGTGCCGTCCTTCCGGACGGTGGTCAGGCGCTCGGAGAGCCGGTGGGCCAGCCAGATGGGGGTGGGCATCAGCACAGCTGTCTCGTCGCTTGCGTAGCCGAACATGATGCCCTGGTCACCGGCGCCCTGCGCGTCGTAAGGGTCCGCGCTGGTTCCCTGGCGGTTCTCCAACGAGTTGAACACTCCGCTGGCAATTTCGGGCGACTGCTGCCCGATGGAGACCGAGACGCCGCAGCGTGCGCCGTCGAACCCGTTGGCGGATGAGTCGTAGCCAATGTTCAGGAGCGTCTGGCGGACCAGTTCGGGGATTTCGACGTACGCCTCGGTGGTGACCTCCCCGGCGACGTGCACCAGCCCAGTGGTCACGAGGGTCTCGACGGCGACCCGGGACTTCGGGTCCTTCTCCAGCATCGCGTCGAGGATGGCGTCGCTGATCTGGTCGCAGATCTTGTCGGGGTGGCCTTCGGTGACGGATTCCGAGGTAAACAGGCGCAGATCGCTGCGAACGGGATTGGCTGAATTCACTTGATCACTCTACTTGGTTCGACCGACAGATTTGCGGCTTGTGTGACGGACTGTGTGACTGATGGGCTGGGCTTACCAAAGAACTACAACTGGGGTCTAAACGCACAGGCCGGCGAACCAGAGCCTGGTTAGCCTCGGCCCGCCAGCGCGGCTGCCACCCGGGCCACCACTGCGGCGGCGACGTCGGTTTTGGTACCGGCAACCTCAACTGGTTCGGCGCCGCGGGCATCGAGGATGGTTGCGACAGTGTCATCGAGCCCAAACACCTTGCCGTCACCCACCTGGTTGAGCACCAGCAGGTCGCAGCCCTTCCGGGCCAGCTTCTGGCGGGCGTGGTCCAACGGGTCCGACGTCGCGTCGCCGGTTTCGGCCGCGAATCCCACAATGACCGGCCCGGTTCCCGCGGCGCCACGCTGCTCAACGGCTTCCCGGAGAATGTCGGGATTGCGCACCAGGGTGATCACGGGGTCGACGCCGTCGGCGCGTTTCTTGATCTTGGTGAGGACCTGCTCGGCTGGCCGGAAGTCGGCTACCGCAGCGGCCATGATGAGCGCGTCAGCCTGTTTCGCCGCGCGCAGTGTCGCGGTCCTGAGCTGCTCGGCAGTTTCGACCGTGACCAGCTCGACGCCGTCGGGGGCGGGGACCTCCACATGGGCGACGATCAATTCGACGGTCGCGCCCTCCGCGAGGGCGGCCGCGGCCAGTGCCATCCCCTGCTTGCCCGACGAGCGGTTACCGAGATAGCGGACCGGGTCGATGGGTTCGCGGGTGCCACCAGCGGTGATCACCAGGTGCCGTCCGGCGAGTGAGCCTTGTGCCGTACCCGAGGAGGACCTGTCCTGATTGGCGCCCTCGTAAGCCGCCATCGCGGCGGCAAAGATGTCGGCGGGTTCGGGTAGCCTGCCAGCGCCGGAGTCGGTGCCGGTCAACCGTCCCGACGCGGGATCGAGCACCAGCGTGCCCCTGCTGCGGAGGGTCGCAATGTTGGCGACGGTCGCGGGGTGGTTCCACATCTCGGTGTGCATGGCGGGTGCCATCAGGACCGGGCAGCGGGCCATCAGCAGGGTCCCGGTCAAAAGGTCGTTGGCCATCCCGGCGGCGGCCCGCGCAATCAGGTCCGCAGTGGCAGGGGCAATGACCACCAGGTCGGCCTGCTGGCCAAGACGCACGTGGTTGACCTTGTCGACGTCGTCGAACACGCTGTTGCTGACCGGGTTCCCGGAAAGAGCCTCCCAGGTGGCGGTCCCGACAAACCGGGTTGCCGCGTCCGTCGGAATGACTGTGACGTTGTGCCCCGCCTCAGTAAAGAGTCGGAGGAGGGAAGCCACCTTGTAGGCGGCGATCCCTCCCCCGACTCCCAGAACTACGCGCACTTGCTCAGCGTTCGGTTAGGCTCGGCTGCAATCACAAGAACAGCAGAAACTACTGCTCGGTTGATTCGACCGGGGTGGCGACGAGCATGCCCTCGTTGATCTCGCGCAGGGCGATCGAGAGCGGCTTCTCGTTCAGGCGGGTGTCGACCAGGGGGCCAACGTACTCGAACAGGCCCTCGTGCAGCTGGGAGTAGTATGCGTTGATCTGCCGGGCGCGCTTGGCACCGTAGATCACCAGGGCATACTTCGAGTCCGAAGCCTCCAGCAGGGAGTCGATCGGCGGGTTGATGATGCCTTCAGGCTGTGTTGACACAAATACTCCGTAAATGGTTCAGATTGTTGGTGGGACAGCGGCTACCAGGTCACGCGCTAACGTGCCTGAGGGCTAAGTCCCATCAGTGATACAAGCTCGTCCGCTGCGCGCTGAACACTGTCATTGACCACCGTGTGGTCGAATTCAGGCTCAGCGGCAAGTTCTAGTTTAGCGGTTTCCAGCCGTTGCTGCTGTTCCTGCTCAGTTTCGGTCCCCCGGCCGACCAAACGGCGCACCATCTCGTCCCAGCTGGGCGGTGTCAGGAACACGAAATTAGCCTCGGGCATTGACTCCTTGACCTGCCGGGCTCCCTGCAGGTCAATCTCGAGCAGCACGGATTTCCCGTCGGCCATCGCCGCGTCGACGGTCCGCCGGAGGGTGCCGTAGCGGTTGCGGCCATGGACCAGCGCCCACTCGAGCATCTGGCCGGTGGCTACCAGGTCGTCGAACTCCTCGTTGCTCACGAAGAAGTAGTGGACTCCATCCACCTCGCCCGGCCGCGGTGGCCTGGTGGTGGCTGAGACGGACAGCCAGACCTGCGGGTAGTTGTCGCGGATGTAGGTGGATACGGTTCCCTTACCGACGGCCGTTGGCCCGGCGAGTACTGTCAGCCGAGGCTGCGACACGTGGTTCCTTACTTACAGGTCTGCTGCCTTGCCCCGATCAGGGCGAAGGGTCCTGCTTTGCTAGATGTTCGATCAATGCCTGGCGCTGGTGCACACCCAGCCCCCGCACACGGCGGGTCGCGGCGATGCCGACGTCGTTCATGATGCCTGCCGCGCGCACATCCCCTACGCCCGGCAACGCCTTCAGCAGGTCCAGCACCTTCAGCCGGCCCACCGCGGGATCCATCGACATACCGTTGACGACGTCGCTGACCGTAGTTTCCCCCGATTTCAGCTTCACCTTCAGATCTGCCCTGACCGCACGGGCCGCAGTAGCCTTCTCGCGCGCCTGAGTCCGTTCGGAGTCCGATAGCGGCTTCAAGCTCACAAGTGCTCCCCTGCAGTTGGCACCGTGCCGCGCTGGACGCTCGGGTAGATGCATTTCTTGTGGAATGGGCTTCCACTGAACCTATCTGTTGAGGCGGCACAAAATCAATTGCGCAGTTCCGCCAGCGCCTGTTCCGCGGCCGTCCGAAGCTTGCTGCTGTCAGGTCCGGCCCGCAGGATGCTGCGGCTCGCGCTCCCGAGTACGAGCGGAAGTGCCGAGCCGAACGTATCGGCGATTTCCTTACGGCCGGCGCCCTGGGCGCCGATGCCGGGAGCAAGGATGGGGCCGTTCAGCTCCGCCAGGTCCAGGCCCAGGGTGCGCACGGCCGCACCAGCCGTTGCTCCGACCACCAGGCCCACCGATCCGAGCCCGACGGCGTCGCGGTTCTCCCGGGCGGCGGCGTCGGCGATCAGCCGGGCCACCGCCTGGCCGCTGGTGTGGCTGCTGGTTGATCCGTCGGCCCCAGACCCGCCGGTCCGGTCGGTCACGTGAGCGTGCTGGATGGACGCGCCCTCCGGGTTGGACGTCAGTGCCAGCACAAACACACCGCGGCCGGTCGCGGCCGCGAGATCCAGTGCGGGACGCAGGGATTCGAACCCCAGGTAGGGGTTGAGTGTGACAGCGTCGGCCGCCAGGGCCGACCCGTCCCGAAGCCAGGCATCCGCGTAGGCGGCCATGGTGGAACCGATATCGCCGCGCTTCGCGTCAGCGATGGTCAGCACCCCCTGGTCAGCAGCATCAGCCAGCAGCCGCTCCAGAGCCGCCATCCCGGCAGAACCGTGCCGTTCGAACAGCGCCACCTGGGGCTTGAGGATGGCGGCTGTTCCGCCGACGGCCTCCAGCACCGTCAGGGCGAAGCGTTCGCAGCCAGCGGCGTCGTCGGCCAGCCCCCAGTCGCGCAGCAGCGCCGGGTGCGGGTCGATTCCCACACACAGGCCGCCGCGGTCCTGCATGCGGGCGGCAAGCCGGACCCCGAACGAGGGCCTAGCGAGCGGCATTGCGGGCTTCGGTTGCCGCCTGCAGGTTGGCGGCGTGTTCCTGGAGGCTGGTCACCGACCACTCGTAGGAGCGCATGGCCTCAATCGCCTGGACGGCAGCGCCGAACTCGGGGACGGTCGTGATGACCGGGAGCCCGTACGAGGTAGCGGCCGCCCGGATCTCGTAACCGTCGCCACGGGCCTGGCCGCCCGAGGGGGTGTTGATGATCATGTCGATGGTGCCGTCGGTGATCAGGTCCACCACTGTGCCTTCGCCGTGCTCACCGGTTCCCTCGGCGATCTTGCGCACGGTGGTGGCCTGGATGCCGTTGCGGCGCAACACGTCGGCGGTGCCGCCGGTGGACAGGATCTCGAAGCCAAGATCGACGAGCCGCTTGACCGGCATGATGATCGAGCGTTTGTCCCGGTTGGCCACCGACACGAATACCCGGCCCTCGGTGGGAAGGGCAGCGTTGGCCGCTGACTGGCTTTTCGCGAACGCGGTGTCGAAGTACTTGTCGATTCCCATCACCTCGCCCGTTGAGCGCATTTCGGGGCCAAGCAGCGAGTCGACGACGGTGCCGTCGGGGGTGCGGAACCGGCTGAACGGCAGGACCGCTTCCTTCACGGACACCGGTGCGTCCAGGGGCAGGTCCCCACCGTCGCCGGTCGCTGGGAGGAGCCCATGCTCGGCGCGGAGGGCCGCGATGGACACCCCGGTCCCGATCAGGGCGGCTGCCTTGGCAAGCTGCACCCCGGTCGCCTTCGACACGAAGGGCACGGTACGGGAGGCACGCGGGTTGGCTTCCAGTACGTACAGCACATCCGAAGCCAGCGCGAACTGGATGTTGATGAGCCCGCGGACCCCTACGCCGTCGGCGATCGCCAAGGTCGCCTCGCGGACGCGCTGCAGGATGTCGGCGCCCAGGGTGATAGGCGGCAGGACGCACGCCGAGTCTCCGGAGTGGATGCCAGCCTCCTCAATGTGTTCCATGATGCCGCCGAGGTACATGTCGGTGCCGTCGTAGAGGGCGTCGACGTCGATCTCGATGGCGTCCTCAAGGAACCGGTCGATCAGGACCGGGTGGGCCTCGGTGATTTCGGTGGCGTTGGCGATGTAGCGGGAAAGGTTGGCCTCGTCGTAGACGATCTCCATTCCGCGGCCGCCCAGGACGTAGGACGGCCGGACGAGGACCGGGTAGCCGATCTCGTCGGCGATCTTTTTGGAGTCCTCGAAGGACACGGCGGTGCCGTTCTTCGGCGAGATCAGCCCTGCCGCGTCGAGGACCCGGCTGAACGCACCCCGGTGTTCGGCCAGGTCGATCGCCTCGGGTGATGTGCCGAGGATCGGGATACCGGCGTCGGCCAGTTCCTGAGCGAGTTTCAGCGGAGTCTGCCCACCGAGCTGCACGAAGACCCCCATCACGCCGCCGGTGCGGTCCTCGGCTGCGATCACCTCAAGGACGTCCTCAAGGGTGAGCGGTTCGAAGTACAGGCGGGTGGAGATGTCGTAGTCGGTGGACACCGTTTCGGGGTTGCAGTTGACCATCACCGTTTCGTAGCCGGCCTCGCGCAACGCCATGGACGCGTGGACACACGAGTAGTCGAACTCGATGCCCTGACCGATCCGGTTCGGGCCGGAGCCCAGGATGATGATCGACGGCTTCGCGTGCGGGCCCACCTCGTCCTCCTCGTCGTAGGACGAGTAGTGGTACGGGGTGTAGGCGGCGAACTCTGCGGCACAGGTGTCGACGGTCTTGTAGACCGGGCGCACGCCAAGGGCGTGGCGGACTCCCCGCACCACAGCTTCGGGGGTGTGGGTCAGCGCGCCGATCTGCTCGTCGGAGAAGCCGTGCCGTTTGGCCAGCCGCAGCATCTCCTCGGTGAGCGCTGGCGCCTCCCGGACGGTCGCGGCCACCTCGTTGAGCAGCACCAGCTGGTCCAGGTACCACGGGTCGATGCCGGTCGCCTGGTAGAGCTCATCGATCGTGCCACCGCCCAGCAGTGCCTGCTGCACCTGGGCGAGGCGCTCGGTGGTGGGCCGCTTGGCAGCGGTGATGAGGGCCGGCACATCGATATCGACCGACGTGTCGAAGGACAGCTGTGAGCCCTTCTGCTCCAGGGAGCGCAGTGCCTTCTGGAGGGCTTCAGTGAAGTTGCGGCCGATGGCCATCGCCTCGCCCACCGACTTCATGGTGGTGGTCAGGGTGGGGTCAGCCGCGGGGAACTTCTCGAACGCGAACCGGGGCACCTTGACCACCACGTAGTCGAGGGTCGGCTCGAACGAGGCGGGGGTCTTCTGGGTGATGTCGTTCGGGATCTCGTCGAGGGTGTAGCCGAGGGAGAGCTTGGTGGCGATCTTTGCGATCGCGAAGCCGGTGGCCTTGGAGGCCAGTGCCGAGGACCGGGAGACGCGCGGGTTCATTTCGATGACGACGATGCGGCCGGTGTCGGGCTCGATGGCGAACTGGATGTTGCAACCGCCGGTGTCGACCCCCACCTCCCGGATGATGGCGATCGAGATGTCACGCAACCGCTGGTACTCGCGGTCAGTGAGGGTCATGGCCGGGGCAACCGTGATCGAGTCTCCAGTGTGCACACCCACCGGGTCGAGGTTCTCGATGGAGCAGACCACCACCACGTTGTCGTTCTTGTCCCGCATCATCTCGAGTTCGTACTCTTTCCAGCCGAGGATGCTCTCCTCGAGGAGGACCTCGGTGGTGGGACTGTACTGGAGACCCTGGCCGACAATACGGCGCAGGTCCTTTTCGTTGTAGGCAAGACCCGAGCCGAGCCCACCCATGGTGAAGGAGGGGCGGACCACCATCGGGTAGCCGAGGTCGGCTGCCGCCTCAAGGGCACCGTCGATGGAGTGGATGATCATGGACCGGGCCGATTCGGCGCCGCAGCGGGCTACAACTCCCTTGAACTTCTCGCGGTCCTCCCCCAGCTCGATGGCAGCGATGTTGGCACCGATCAGTTCCACCCCGTACTTCTCCAGGACACCGTTCTTGTCCAGGGCGATGGCGGCGTTCAGGGCGGTCTGCCCACCGAGGGTGGGAAGGAGTGCGTCGGGGCGCTCCTTCTCGATGATCTTGGCGACCACCTCGGGGGTGATCGGCTCAACATAGGTGGCGTCGGCGAACTCGGGGTCGGTCATGATGGTGGCCGGATTGGAGTTGACCAGGATGACCCGCAGGCCCTCCTCCTTCAGCACGCGCAGCGCCTGCGTTCCCGAGTAATCGAATTCGGCGGCCTGGCCGATGACGATCGGCCCGGAGCCGATGACCATGACGCTTTTGAGGTCGGTTCTGCGTGGCATCTAGTTTTCTTCCTTGTCGTTTGCGTCGCTGCTCAGCTGGTGACCGGACCGGGTGTCGGTCATCAACTGGATAAACCGGTCGAACAGGTACGCCGAATCATGGGGTCCGGCTGCCGCTTCCGGGTGGTACTGGACGGAGAAAGCGGGCAGGTCAAGGCAGGCCAGGCCCTCGACGACGTCGTCGTTGAGGCTGACATGGCTGACCTCGACCCGCCCGAACCGGGCTTCGGGGGCCTGGGTGGGGCCGTCGAGGGGTGCGTCGACGGCGAACCCGTGGTTCTGTGAGGTGATCTCCACCTTGCCGGTGCGCCGGTCCAGGACCGGCTGGTTGATACCGCGGTGGCCGTAACGGAGCTTGTAGGTGCCAAATCCGAGCGCGCGGCCCAGGATCTGGTTGCCGAAGCAGATGCCGAAGAACGGAATCCGCGCGTCGAGCACCTCCCGCAGCAGGGTGACCTGGGGGTCGGCGGTTGCCGGGTCGCCCGGTCCGTTGGACATGAACACCCCATCGGGTGATTCCCGTGCCACCTCCGCGAAGGTGGAGTTGGCGGGAAGGACCACCGTGCGGACCCCGCGCTGAGCGAAGTGCCTGGGGGTCATCGACTTGATTCCCAGGTCCAGGGCGGCGACGGTGAACAGTGGCTCACCCTCCCAGCCGTTGTCGGACGGTTCCACCACGTAGCGTTCTGTGGCGCTGACCTCCTCGGCGAGCCGGGCACCCTTCATCGATTCCTGGCCGAAGACCTGCGCCAGCAGCTCGGCGTCGGACCCGGCGGCTGCCGGACCAGAGAAGATTCCAGCCTTCATCGCACCGCGTTCACGGAGGTGCCGGGTCACGGCGCGGGTATCGACGCCCTGGATCCCGATGATCCCCTGGTCCCGGAGTTGCCCGTCGAGGCTCTGCTCGGACCGCCAGTTGGAGGGGCGGCGCGCGGCGTCGCGCACGATGTAGCCGGCGACCCAGATCCGGCGGGACTCGGCGTCGTCGTTGTTCACCCCGGTGTTGCCGATATGGGGTGCCGTCTGGACCACCAGTTGGCGGGCGTAGGACGGGTCGGTGATGGTCTCCTGGTAGCCGGTCATGCCGGTGGCGAAGACAGCTTCGCCCAGCGCAGTGCCCTGCGCCCCGTAGCTGCGGCCGCGGAAGGTGCGGCCGTCCTCGAGGATCAGTACTGCAGCGCTCTCGGTTGCTGGCTGGCTGGATTCTGTCACTGTGTGTCCTTCATGGGGTTTTGACGCTGTGCCGGGGGTGTGTGGGTGTTGGGCGAGGGCTGGGTGCTGGCGGGGGCGAGGGCAGCGGCGGCGTCCAGTAACCCGTTGCGGTCCTGGGCCTGGCGGGTGCGGAAGCCAGTGTCGACGGGCGTCCCGTTGAGGGCCCAGGTGAAGACCACCAGGCCGTCCTTCTCCACGAACTTGCCGGCCATCCCGCGGTCCAGCCTGACGCTCCTGAGGTCGGCACGCCTGATAAACAGGTCGCGCGCACCGCTGCGGACCATCATGATGCCCTCCTCGTGGACGCTGGCAGTCGCGTTGGACTTCACGCCCAGGCCGTGGACGGCGATCCGGTCAAGCCAATCCCCCGCCGTCGTCGTGACGACGTACTGGCCGTTGGCGACATACGCCGGGTCGCTGAGCTCCTCGGGCGCCTCGGGCGGGGCGGGGACGTCCCGCTGCCGTGCAAGGCGGCCGCGCCACCCCAGGACCCCGAGGGCGATGGCGGCGGCGATGATGCCCGTGGAGAGGGCGACGGGCATTAGCCAGTCCATGTGGATTCCTCAGCTGCTGTTGGGTGCGGGGTGTTCAGGCGGCCGTCCAGCACGGTTGGGTGACCCCTGAAGAACGTGGCGTGGACGGCTCCGGGTAGCTCAGTGCCGGCAAATGGGCTGTTGCGGCCCATGGTGGCCATTTTATCCGGATCGACCACCCAGCGTGCCTCCGGATCAACGAGTGTTACGTTAGCTGCCTCACCTTCGGCCAGCGGTCGGCCCTGCCGGTCCAGGCGCCCGATCGTCGCCGGGGTGTGAGAGGTGACGCGGGCGAAACCTTTCCAGTCCATCAGGCCGGTGTTGATCATGGTGTGCTGGACCACCGAGAGGGCGGTTTCCAGCCCGGTCATGCCCATGGCTGCCTGCGCCCATTCGCAGTCCTTGTGTTCGGACGGGTGCGGTGCGTGGTCGGTGCCGACAATATCGATGGTGCCGTCGGCCAGCGCCTCCCTGAGGGCCTGCACGTCTTCGCCGGTGCGCAGGGGCGGGTTCACCTTGTAGACAGGGTTGTAGGTGCGCACCAGGTCATCGGTGAGGAGCAGGTGGTGCGGGGTGACCTCGGCGGTGACCCTGATACCGCGGGCCTTGGCCCAGCGGATGATCTCCACTGATCCGGCGGTTGAGACGTGGCAGACGTGAAGCCGGGACTGCACGTGGTGCGCCAGGAGGACATCCCGGGCAATGATGCTTTCCTCGGCGACGGCGGGCCAGCCGGTCAGGCCGAGTACCGCCGACACTGCGCCCTCGTTCATCTGGGCTCCCTCGGTGAGCCGGGGTTCCTGGGCATGCTGGGCGATCACGCCGTCGAACGCCTTGACGTACTCCAGCGCGCGGCGCATCAGAACGGGGTCGCTGACGCAGACGCCGTCGTCGGAAAACACCCGGACACCGGCCCGCGAGTCGGCCATCGCACCGAGTTCGGCGAGCTGGGTGCCGCCGAGTCCTACGGTGACGGCGCCCACCGGGCGGACCTCGACCCAGCCGGCCCGGCGGCCCAGGCTGTAGACCTGTTCCACCACGCCCGCGGTATCCGCGACGGGGGTGCTGTTGGCCATGGCGTGGACCGCTGTGAAGCCGCCCCTCGCTGCGGCGCGGGTACCGGTTTCGACGGTTTCGGCGTCCTCCCGGCCGGGTTCGCGGAGGTGGGTGTGCAGGTCCACCAGGCCGGGCAGCGCGACGAGGCCGTCGGCGTCGATCACCGTTGCCCCGGCAGCCGTGAGGCCCGGTCCGACACCGGCGATCACTCCGTCTGCGATCAGCAGGTCGGCGCGTTCCTGGCCGAGCAGTGCTGCGCCGCGGATGAGGTAGCGTGCTGGTGCGTTCATCGGTGGTTCTCCTGGGTGGGGGTGGGAAGTGCCGGAGCGGGACCCGTCTGGTCCTCGCCCGCGAGCAGCAGGTACAGCGCGGCCATCCGGACTGAGACGCCGTTGCGCACCTGCGCCAGTACGGTCGAGCGGGACGAGTCGGCTGCTGCCGCGGAGATCTCAAGGCCGCGGTTCATTGGCCCGGGGTGCATGATGACGGTGTCATTGAGCCCGTGGGTGTCGAGCGCCGCCAGCCGGGCGTCGTCGAATCCCCAGCGGCGTGAGTATTCGCGGGTGGAGGGGAAGAACGCGGCATTCATCCGTTCGGCCTGGAGCCGGAGCATCATCACCGCGTCGGGGCCGGCGGCGAGGGCTTCGTCCAGGTCGTAGGTGATTCGGCAGGGCCAGTGTTCTGCGCCGACCGGGACGAGAGTGGGCGGCGCCACCAGCGTCACCGTCGCGCCGAGCGTCACCAGGAGCCACAGGTTGGACCGCGCCACCCGGGAGTGCAGCACGTCGCCGACGATGGTGACCGCCATCCCCGACAGGTCGGACCCGTGGGAGGGGATGCCGTTGATCTTCGCCCAGTGGCGGCGCAGGGTGAAGGCGTCCAGCAGTGCCTGGGTGGGGTGTTCGTGCATCCCGTCCCCTGCGTTGATCACCGCAGCGTCGATCCAGTCCGATGTCGCCAGCCGGGCGGGCGCGCCGGAGGCCCAGTGCCTGATGACCACAGCGTCGGCGGACATGGCCTCAAGGGTCTGCGCGGTATCCTTCAGCGACTCGCCCTTGGACACGGACGACCCCTTCACCGCGAAGGTGATGACGTCAGCGGACAGGCGTTTCGCTGCCGCTTCGAAAGAGATCCTGGTCCGGGTGGAGTCCTCGAAGAACAGGTTCACCACCGTGCGTCCGCGGAGGGTGGGCAGTTTTTTGATCTCCCGCTCCCCTACTGCAGCCATTTCCTCGGCGACGTCGAGGATCCGGATGGCGTCCAGCCGGGACAGGTCGCGGGTGGACAGCAGGTGCCTCATGCGGGGCCCTCGATGACAACCTCGTTGACCGGCTGGCCGTTCACCGCGTCGATTTCGGCGAGGTGAACGCGGACCTTCTCGACGGAAGAGGTGGGAAGGTTCTTTCCCACGTGGTCGGCCCTGATGGGAAGTTCACGGTGCCCGCGGTCCACCAGGACGGCCAACCGGACGGCCCGTGGCCGTCCCAGGTCCACGAGGGCGTCGAGTGCGGCACGGATGGTCCGCCCGGAGTACAGGACGTCGTCGACGAGCACTACAACCTTGTTGTCGATGCCCGACGGCGGCAGCTGGGTCCGCAGCGGCGGGCGGGTCGGGTGGTGGCGAAGGTCGTCCCGGAACATGGTCACGTCGAGCTGCCCAACGATGCCGGCGGGATCGAGCAACGAGCCGGTGGCCTGGTTCTCGGCGGCAGCGATCTTTCGGGCCAGACGCTGGGCGAGGGGGTACCCGCGGCGTGGGATGCCCAGCAGCACCAGGTCGGCGGTCCCCTTGTTGGCCTCGAGGATTTCGTGGGCAATGCGGGTGAGCGCACGGTCAATATCGGCTTCGGCGAGAACGACACGCGAGAGGACACTCTCAGACTGAGGTGCAGGCATGTTCATTTGACGCTTCCTCCTTCCCCGCCTCACAGGACGGAACTTAAAGGTTGGTTGCGCTGTCAAAACTATCACAGCGGGCGCCGCGCCCTGGGTGCCGATCCTTTCTGTGACGCCCCTGCCACGACGATCTATTGTTTGAGGATGAACATCGCCGCCCCGCCACCCTGGGAATCCTCGCAGCCCCTCCACCCGGTCTGGGAACAGGGGGTGCGTCGGGGGCCCGGCGTCGTCAATGTCCTCCTCGTAGCGGTAGCCGCGTTGGTCCTGGTGGTGCTCGCCTGGTTCCTGAGCACCACCCTCGGCGGCGTCGCCCTGATCTTGTGCGGGATTCTTGCGCTGATCCCGCTGTCCATCTGCGTGGCGGGGCTGATGTGGATCGACCGGTGGGACCCCGAACCGCGGGGCGCGCTCTGGTTCGCGTTCCTGTGGGGGGCCGGAATCTCGGTGGTGGCTGCCCTCGTGTTGGGCACCTATGTGACTGAACTGCTGTCCCTGGCGCTGGCGTCCACCCCGTCGGACGTGATTGGTCCGGTGCTGCAGGCACCCCTCGTGGAAGAGATTGCCAAGGGCCTGGGCGTGCTGATTCTGGTGTTCTCCCGGCGCAGCCACTTCGACGGGCCGGTCGACGGGATTGTGTACGCCGGGATGGTGGGAGCGGGCTTTGCCTTCAGCGAGAACATTCTGTACTTCGGCGCAGCCGCGCTGGATGGCGGCGGGCTGGGCGGCCTCGTGTCAGTGTTCGTGATCCGGGGACTGTTCTCCCCGTTCGCCCACGTGATGTTCACCGCTGCCCTCGGGGCCGTAATCGGCTTGGCGGTGGCCCGTAGCGGCAGACGCTACATTTTCCCAGCGTTCCTCCTAGGTCTGGTTCCCGCGATCGCCGGGCACATGCTGTGGAACGGTGGCCTGCTGGTGCTGTTCACCGATTTCTTCGAGTTCTATTTCCTGATCCAGCTGCCCCTGTTCCTCGCTGCCCTCGCCAGCATCATGGCACTCCGGCGTGCCGAACGGCGACTGACCGAGAAACGGCTGGGCGGTTACGCTGCGGCCGGGTGGTTCACCGGCCAGGAGGTGCAGATGCTGGCTACCCCCGGCGGGCGCTCACAGGCGCTCGGCTGGGCGCGGCGCTTTGGCCGTCAGCAGACCATGAAGGCGTTCATCCGCTCGGCCACCCGGCTGGCGTTCACCCGCCAGCGCATTGTCGCTGGCCACGACCGGCAACTGAACCTCTCCCGCGAACAACTGCTGTTGGCCGACGTCACCCGGCTACGGAACGAACTGTTCACCGCGGCCCGCCGTCACACCAACGCCTGAGAGGATCGGTGGGCGCGCAGCCCGGGCCTGAGGGGGCAACCGCCGGAAAGCCTCCTCAGCTGCCCCAGGCGGTGACTGCCAGCTGGCGGACAATCTTGCCCCGGTCGTCAAGCTCGGCGGTGGCAATCGACAAAACCTCGGTGCCGTCGTCGTAGCGGCAGGCCTCAGTGAAGGTCAACCGGTTCCCGCTCACCATCGGATTTTCTAGCCGGTGGGTCATCTCGCGGGAGCACACGTCGCGGAGGTGCTCCGCAATCTGCTCCCCGCCGATGAAGGTGCGGGGCCGCGCCGGCGGATGGTCGTTGTCCACTTCGGTGACCTCGGCGTTCTCCGCGTAGAGCGACGCCAGCAGGGTCGCATCACGTCCTTCGACACCCTGGCGAAGGGTGTCCATCCCGAATCCACTTCTCGTCTTCATCACATAACTCCCTGCCAGTGATTCCGATAATAATAACTAATGTTATTACTCATTGCCGGGCAGGGCCATGCCGAAACCCGCCTGGCAGGGAGCGGAAAACAGGCAGGGACGCGTCTAGGCGAGGAGCGTTGGCTTCAGTTGCTGAAGGCGACCGAGGAGGCCATTGATGAAGGCCGGCGACTCGTCGGTGGAGAGCATTTTCGCCAGTTCCACAGCCTCGCTGACCGCGACGCCGTCGGGCACGTCAGAGTTGTAGAGCAGTTCCCAGGCACCGATACGGAGGATCATCCGATCCACTGCCGGCATCCGGTCAAGAGTCCAGCCCTGCGAGTAGGTACCGAGAAACTCATCGATCTGCTCGCCCTGGGTCATGACTCCCTCGATGATATCCACCGAGTAGGGGGCCACGATCGTGTCGGTCTTTTCCCGTCGGGCCTTCAAGGCTTCGAGGGGTGAAACGGCACGCTGTTCAGCTTCGAAAAGGATATCGAGTGCCCTGCGGCGGGCTTTACTGCGGGCACTCACTCGTTGACGCGTCCCAGGTAGTCTCCGGTGCGGGTGTCGACCTTGACCTTGGTGCCGGTCTCCAGGAACAGGGGAACCTGGATGTCGTAGCCGGTTTCGACTGTGGCTGGCTTGGTGCCACCGGTGGAGCGGTCGCCCTGCAGGCCCGGCTCCGTGTAGGTGACCTCAAGGACCACCGACGGCGGCAGTTCGACGTAAAGGGCTGATCCCTCATGCATGGCGATGGTGACCATGAGGCTCTCGAGCATGAAGTTTTCGGCCTGGCCGACGGTCTTTCCGGGCACGGTGAGCTGGTCGTAGTCCGACGTGTCCATGAACACGAAGTCCTCGCCGTCCTTGTACAGGTACTGGTAGTCGCGGCGGTCCACTGTGGCGGTCTCGATCTTCAGGCCGGCGTTGAAGGTCTTGTCGACCACCTTGCCCGAGAGGATGTTGCGCAGCTTGGTGCGGACGAAGGCGCCGCCCTTGCCGGGCTTGACGTGCTGGAACTCGAGAACGTTCCACAGGTTGCCTTCAAGCTTCAGCACCGTGCCGTTTTTGATGTCGTTTGTGGTAGCCACAGGGTCTCTTTCGTTCGAACACATCGTTCCCCGGGCAGTAAGGATCCGGGGCCACATGCAGTGGGGTGGGAAAAGTCCAGAGCTCATTCTACCTTGTGGGACAGCCCGCGGCTGCGGCGGTGCCGCGACGGCTGGTTAGGAAGCAATCTCCTGGTAGGCCGCGAACAGGAGCGACGTGTCCGGCACCTCCAGCATGCTGGGCCGCGCGACGTCGTCGAGCACGACGAACCGCAGGAGGTCCCCGCGCGACTTCTTGTCCCGGCGCATACCGTCGAGCAGGGCAGCCCAGCGGTCCTTGCGGTAGGTGACCGGAAGCTCCAAAGACTCCAGGACGCTGCGGTGACGGTCAGCTGCCTCGTCGCCGAGCCGGCCGACCATACGGGAGAGCTCAGCGGCGAACACCAGACCCACCGAGACGGCGGCGCCGTGCCGCCAGGAGTACCGTTCGGCCAGTTCGATTGAATGCCCGAGGGTGTGCCCGTAGTTGAGGTACTCGCGTCGGCCGTGGTCTTTCAGGTCCCCGGAGACGAAGTCGGCCTTCACCGCGACCGACCGTTCGATCAGCTCGCGGACCGTTGCGGATCCGCCGTCGGACACCGCTGCCGGGTCGGCTTCGATCAGGTCGAGAATCTTCGGGTCGGCGATGAAACCGCACTTCACCACCTCGGCCATGCCGGTGAGAAGTTCGTTGCGCGGCAGGGTCTGCAGCGTGTCGAGGTCCGCTAGGACGGCGGCGGGCGGGTGGAACGCCCCCACCAGGTTCTTGCCCTCGGCAGTGTTGATCCCGGTTTTCCCGCCCACGGCGGCGTCGACCATGCCGAGGAGGCTGGTCGGCAGGTGGACCACCTTGACGCCGCGCAACCAGGTTGCGGCGACAAAACCGGCGAGGTCAGTAACCGCGCCGCCACCGACTGCCACTACCGCGTCGGAGCGGGTGAAGTCGTTCTGGCCGAGTACCTGCCAGCAGAAGGCAGCCACCTGAATGTGCTTGCCTTCTTCGGCGTCGGGGATCTCGGCGGTCACTGCGGTGAACCCGGCATCGGCAAGTTCGGCCCTGACGGTGTCGCCGGTGCTGCGCAGCGCCCTGGGGTGGATCACCAGGACCCGGCGAACCCGTTCACCCAGCACTGCTGGAAGCCGCTCCAGCAGTCCGTGTCCAATGACGACGTCGTAGTTCTCGGCGGTGGTGGTCCCGGTGACCTTGATGACGGTCGGCTCATTCGCCATGACTGTCCCCCTCATTGTTGTAAAGCTCGCTGTTGTGAAGCTTGCGGTTGTGAAGCTTGCGGTTGTGAAGCTTGTCGTGTGGATTCTGAAGTTGTGTGCTGAGCTCGGTGACGAGCTGGTCGATGCTGTGGCCGCGGGTGTCCAGGACGATGTCGGCCAGGCGTTCGTACACCGGTCGACGCTCACGGTCCATCCGGGTCCACGCCTCGACCGGGTCGCCGGCAAGGAGGGGCCGGCTCCTGTCCCGGGTGATCCGGCGACGGACGGTGGCCAGGTCCGCGTCGAGGAAAACCACCCGTGCGCCAGCGAGCAGCGCCTGGGTGCCTTCGTCCAGGACCGCGCCACCGCCGAGGGAGACCACCGTTTCAGCGGAGGCCTCCGCGAGTACCTCGGCGACCACCCTGGCCTCGAGCCGCCGGAACGCCTGCTCACCCTGCTGGCTGAAGATCCTGCTGATCCGTCCGTGACGGGCGACGATCAACTGGTCAGTGTCGATGAACGACCAGCCCAGGCGGGACGCCAGCTGGGCACCCACCACTGACTTGCCGGTCGCCATCAGCCCGATGAAGGCCACCGGCCCCCGGACTGGTGGCTCCATTAGTTCCCGGCCGAGTTCAGTGCGGTGGGAATGGCCGCCAGGTACGACTGGAGGTTACGGGCGGTCTCCTCGACCGAGTCCCCACCAAATTTTTCGGTGACTGCTTCGGCGATCACCAGGGCCACCATGGCTTCGGCGACGACGCCGGCGGCGGGCACGGCGCAGACGTCTGACCGCTGGTGGTGCGCGCGGGCGGCGTCGCCGGTGCTGACGTCGATGGTGCGCAGGGCGCGCGGCACGGTGGCGATCGGTTTCATGGCCGCCCTGACCCGCAGGGTGTCACCGATGCTCATGCCGCCCTCGATTCCGCCCGCACGGTTGCTGGCGCGTTCGATCATGCCGGAGTCACCGCGGACGATCTCGTCGTGGGCACGTGACCCGCGCCGGGACGCGGTGAGGAACCCGTCGCCGACCTCGACACCCTTGATCGCCTGGATGCCCATCAGCGCCGCCGCCAGCCGGGAGTCGAGCCGCCGGTCCCAGTGCACGTAGCTGCCAAGTCCCGGAGGCAGCCCGTAGACAACCACCTCGACAACGCCACCCAGGGTTTCGCCTTCCTTATGGGCGGCGTCGACCTCGGACACCATGGCCAGGGAGGTCTCATGATCGAAGCACCGCAGCGGATCCAGGTCCAGGGCGATCACGTCGGAGGGGATGGGCAGAGGCGAGCCTTCGGGAACGGCCACCGAGGCGATCGCCACCGTGTGGCTGACCAGGCTGATTCCGAGCGCGGACAGGAAGCGCGAGGCCACCTCGCCGAGCGCGACCCTGGCTGCTGTCTCCCGGGCGCTGGCCCGTTCGAGCACGGGCCGCGCCTCGTCGAACCCGTACTTCTGCATTCCGGTGAAGTCGGCGTGGCCGGGGCGGGGGCGGGTGAGCGGCGCGTTCCGGGCCAGCTCCGCGAGTTCGCCTGCGTCCACCGGATCGGCGGACATGATCTGGTCCCACTTGGGCCACTCTGTGTTCCCCACCTGGATGGCCACTGGCCCACCCTGGGTGAGCCCATGGCGCACGCCGCCGATGATGCTCACCTGGTCCTGTTCAAACTTCATCCTGGCGCCGCGGCCGTAGCCAAGCCGCCTGCGCGCCAGCGCAGCTTGAATGTCACTGCTCGTGATCTCCACGCCTGCAGGCATTCCTTCAATAATTCCCACCAGTGCCGGTCCGTGGGATTCTCCGGCAGTTAACCAACGCAACATGCTTCCAATCCTGCCACGGTGACGTGGCTGTTTCAGCGAGCGGGGGCTCCGACTGCGTCACACATGACTTTTAACACCAGCGCTGGATCGCGAAAGTCGGATCCCGTGAACAGTCTGACCTGCTCCACCGCCTGGTAGATCAGCATCTCCAGTCCGGGCACGATCGCACCATCACGAGCCTCCCAGGCCGCAGCAAGGGGGCTCGGCCAGGGGTCGTAGGCGACGTCCAGGAGGACCGGCTGGGGGTGGTGCTCCCGGGGGACGGGCAGGTTGACCAGACTGCCAGCCAGCGCGTCGGCGCCACCCGGGGGCAGGGTGGAGATGACGACGTCGGCGGCCAGGAGTCCTGCGGCAGCCCCGTCCCATTCGCGCAGCTGCACCTGAAGACCCAGGGTTTCGCCGAGGACGCTCAGCGGAGCAGCCCGCCCGAGCGACCTGACGAACACTGTGACCCCGGTGGCGCCGAGCAACTGCAGGGCCGCCAGCGACGCCGCAGCGGTGCCGCCGCCACCGAGGATCACCGCTGACCGGGGTGCTTCGAGCACCCCACCGTGCCGGAGGGCGCCAACAATCCCCGCGACGTCAGTGTTATGCCCGGTCAGGACCGCCTCCGGTCCCGAAGCGTCAACTGTCACCGTGTTCAGCACTCCCAACACGCCCGCCAGGGAAGTCACTGAATCCACCAGATCCACCATCGCGGTCTTGTGGGGCATGGTGACCGACAGTCCCCGCCAGTTTCCGGAACTGCGGACACCGGCGACAAATGCCGGGAGATCCTCCGGCGTCACGTCGACCGCCTCATAGCTGCAGTCGAAGCCCAACAGGTCATAGGCGGCCCGGTGCAGGGCTGGTGACCTGGAGTGCCCAATCGGTGATCCGATCACTGCGGCCCGCAGACTGTGCGGGCGGGCGGCTGGTCCGGCGGCGGAGTGCGCCGTCGGGGTCACCTAGCTGCACCTGCCAGGGTTGTCGGCACACCAGGCCTGGTACTCGGCAACGTAGACGGCGTGTTCGGCGAGGGTCTCGGAGAACTTGGTCTCGCCGGTGTCCAGGTCGACGGTCACCCAGTAGTAGAACGGGACGTCGGCGGGGTTGACTGCCGCATCAATGGCTTCCGCACCGGGCGATCCGATGGGTCCGATGGGTAGTCCCGGGTTGGCGAACGTGTTGTAGGGGTTGGAATCGTCCTGGCGTTCCTCTTCGGTGAAGTCGAAGCTCCGCCGGTCCAGCCCGTAGGTGACAGTCGCATCGGACTGGATCAGCCCGTTGGTTTCCGTGTTGTCTTCCCGGAGGCGGTTTTCGATCGATCCGGACACTGCTGCGTAGTCGGCTTCCCCGGCTTCGGCTTCGATAATGCTGGCGATGGTGAGGATCCGGAACTGCTCGGCCGGGTCAGTGACGCCCGCTTCCTCGAGCAAGGCAAAGCTGTTATCGACCATGATCTGGATCATTTCCGCCGCAGTGGTGCCGATGTCGAACCGGTATTCTCCCGGCGCCAGGTACCCTTCCAGGCTCGGAGCAACCTCGGGGATACCAAACTGCGTGGGGTCTGCTGCCAGCTCCTCGAAGGCCTCCCGCGGGACACCTGTCGATTCGGCGAGGATGTCGAGAGTCTCACCCTGTCGGAGACCCTGCGCGACGGCCGCGTAGAGCACCTGGTTCGCTTCGACGTCGAGCAGGGCCAGCGCGGCGCCCTCGGAGGACATCTGGTAGCTCAACTCGTATTCGCCGGGCTGGACCTCGCGCCCGTCCGCCACCTGCTGGAGGGCGGCAACGAACTCGGACCCGTCCGCGACGATGTCCTGGGCCTCAAGGCCCGTGCCGATGGCGAGGGGGCCAGCGCCGTCGGGGACCGTGAAGACAACGCTGCCTTCACCGGGTCCGGCATAGTCGGTGATGTCGTCTAGCCCCAGGAGGTCGCGCAGCATCAGGGAGACCGCGACGACCACGCCGATGAAGCCGAGGACGACCACCAGCATGACCACCGTGCGGCGGCGACGTCGGCGCTGCTTGGCTTTGGCAGCCCGGTGGCGATGGTGGCCCGTGGGGGCTTCGAAGAACTGGTCCACCTGTTCGACGGGCTCGTCGTGGTGGTCGTATGCGTCGTCATGCCCGCCGTCGTTGGCGTGGCGCTCGGGCTCGCTGTCGGCGGCCGGGAACTGGGGGTGGTGGTGGCTCACAGTTCCGGGTTCCTTTCGCGGGTGTTCTCCGTAATGACTGGCTCCTTGGTAGGGGTCAGCGGATCCCCTTGTGGATGGTTTCGCCGACGTGCGTCGACCAGATCCCCCACATCCCGCATTTGTGACCTTTGCATATCCATGGCGTGCTGGAGAATTTCCACAGCCGCCACCTGATCTACCACCTTACGGTGGTTGCGGGTATTCAAGCCAGCTTGCCGGAGCGACCGGTGCGCCGAAACGGTGCTCAACCGTTCATCGATCAGCCGGACACTGGCTGTCAGGCCGGCCCGGCCGATGGCGTTGGCCAGCTCCTGGGCGTACCCGCGCGCCATCTCGGCCGACGCCGACTCGGTACCACTGAGGTTTCGCGGCAGCCCGACAAACACCTGGACGGCATCCCGCTCGATGATCTCCCGGATCAGTATGAACAGGTCCGACTTCTTCTTCAGATCCCGTTTCAGGGTCCTCACCGGCGTGGCGAGCAGCGAATCGCTGTCGCTGCTCGCCACCCCCACCCGCACCATCCCGACGTCAACACCGATCTTGACGCCCCGCGGATAGTCGCCGCCGGTGCCGTGCCCACTCATCGTCGGTGCCCGCTCATCGCTTTGGCTGCTGGCTCAGCGGGCCGCGACGGCTTCACGGATCGCGGTCAGGGCTGATGCCACCTTGGCGGGATCGGACCCGCCGCCCTGCGCGACGTCGTCCTTGCCGCCGCCTCCGCCACCGAGAATCCCGGCGGCGACGCGGACCAGTGCTCCGGCCTTCACGCCAGCGGCGCGTGCCTCCTCGTTGGTGGCGACCAGGACCAGCGGACGGTCGTTGCTCACCCCTGCGGTCGCGACGACTGCTGCACCGGACCCGAGCCGGTTCCGGAGATCGAGCGCGAGGGTCCGCAGGTCATCGGCTCCTCCGATGGTTCCGGCGTCGTGCGCGAGGAGACGGACGCCGTCGACGTCGACAGCGCTGCCGACGAGGGCAGCCGCTGAGGCGCTGAGGGCCTCCTTGCGCAGCCGTTCGAGTTCCTTCTCGGCCGTCTTGAGCTTCGCGAGGGTGGCGGAGAGCCGTTCGGGCAGCTGGACCGACGGCACCTTGAGCATCTCGGAGAGCTCGGTGACCAGGGCGCGCTCGGCAGCCAAATGGCGGAAAGCATCCATACCGACCAGAGCCTCGACCCGGCGGTTGCCTGATCCGACCGACTGTTCGCCGAGCAGCGTGAGCGACCCGATCAGCGAGGTGGACCCGACGTGGGTGCCACCACAAAGTTCCCGTGACCAGTCCCCGTCGATCTCGACCACCCGGACGGTGTCGCCATAGGCTTCACCGAACAGTGCGGTCGCGCCGAGAGCTTTGGCCTCATCAAGCTTCATCAGCTTGGTCTCGACGGTGTGGTTGTTGCGGATCGCGATGTTGGAAACCTCTTCGATCTCCGACTTGGCGGCGGCGCTGATGCCCTCGCCCCAGGAGAAGTCGAACCGCAGATAGCCTGCCTTGTTGAAGGAGCCGCGCTGCAGGGCTTCTGGGCCGAGGATCTGGTGCAGTGCTGCATGCACAATGTGGGTGCCCGAGTGGGCCTGCTCCCCCGCGTGCCGGCGCTGCCGGTCGACTGCCGCCACCACGGGGGCGCCGACCGAGACTTCGCCCTCCCGGACGACCGCACGGTGGACGCTCAGGCCCTTGACCGGGCGCTGGACGTCGAGGACCTCGACCACGAAACCGTTGCCGGTGATGAGTCCGACGTCGGCGGCCTGGCCACCGGCCTCCGCATAGAACGGCGTCTGGTCCAGGATCAGGTCGATCTCGGCTCCCTGGCTGGCGGCGGGCACGGCAACCCCGTCACTGACGATGCCCGTGATCAGCGATTCGGTGGTGAGCTCGTCATACCCGGTGAACACTGTCTGGCCGGCTGCCAGCAGTTCGGTGAAGACCGACAGGTCGGCCTGGCCGGCTTTCTTCCCGCGGGCGTCCGCCTGGGCGCGCTGCCGCTGCTCGAGCATCAGCGCACGGAATCCGTCGGCGTCGACTGCGAGTCCTGCCTCTGCTGCCATTTCGAGGGTCAGATCGATGGGGAAACCGAAGGTGTCGTGCAGGGCGAACGCGTCCTCACCGGAGAGCGGCCGGCCTGCAGCCTTGGACTCCTCGACTGCGCCTTCGAGCCGGGCGGTTCCGGAGGCGATGGTGCGTAGGAAAGCGCGTTCTTCGGCGTAGGCGATCCGGCTGATCCGCTCGAAGTCGTTCTCGACCTCCGGGTAGGTGCCCTTCATGGCGTCGCGGGAGGCGGGGAGGAGTTCGGGCAGGCAGGCACGTTCGACGCCGAGCAGCCGCATGGCACGGACGGCGCGGCGGATCAGCCGGCGGAGCACGTAGCCGCGGCCCTCGTTGGAGGGGGTGACGCCGTCGGAGATGAGCATCAGGGCGGAGCGGATGTGGTCGGCGACAACCCGCATCCGGACGTCGTCGGTGTGGTGCGGATCGGTGTCGGACTCGGCGCTGGTGTAGGTTTTGCCGGAGAGTTCAGCCGCCCGGTCCAGGACGGGACGGACCTGGTCGGTCTCGTACATGTTCTCGACACCCTGCAGGACCAGCGCGAGGCGCTCCAGTCCCAGACCGGTGTCGATGTTCTTTGCGGGCAATTCGCCGGCGATGTCGAAGTCCTCTTTGCTGCGCACGGCGAAGAGCTGGTACTGCATGAACACGAGGTTCCAGATTTCGATGTACCGCGGTGAGTCAGTTGCCGGGCCGCCGGCGATGCCGTACTCGGGCCCCCGGTCGTAAAAGATTTCCGAGCAGGGACCGCCGGGTCCGGGCTGGCCGGTGCTCCAGTAGTTCTCTGCCTCGCCGAGCTTCTGGATCCGTTCTGCAGGGACGCCAACCTGGTCCCGCCAGATGGCCAGAGCTTCGTCGTCGTCCTTGTACACGGTGACCCAGAGGCGGTCGGGGTCAAGACCATAGCCGCCATCGTCGAGCGGGGAGGTCAACAGTTCCCACGCCATCGTGATGGCGCCTTCCTTGAAATAGTCGCCGAAGGAGAAGTTGCCGCACATCTGGAAGAACGTCCCGTGGCGGGCGGTCTTGCCCACCTCCTCGATGTCGCCGGTCCTGATGCACTTCTGGATGCTGGTGGCACGGTCGAAGGGCGCCTTTTCACGCGCCGTCAGGTAGGGGATGAAGGGGACCATTCCCGCAATGTTGAACAGCAGGGACGGGTCGGTCGACACCAGCGACGCCGACGGCACCACCGTGTGTCCCTTGCCTTCGAAGTACGCGAGCCAGCGGCGGGCAATCTCATGGGATTTCATGGAAAGTATCAGTCCTTTTGGTCTTTTCTGGGGCGCGGGATCCAGGGAGCCTTGTTCCCGGGATGCCGGTTCCTCGGGGTGCCTCGTCGGGTGGCACGACGGACCGGTCAGTGACCTGGGTCGGCGGCCTTCTCCGGGGGTGCCCTGTGGCGGGCGCGGCCGAACTTACTGGCCGGGACGTTCCGGGGCGACGTCGGCGGGGTTGATGCCGAGGGCGGCACGGAGGTCCGACTCACGCTCCTGCATCCCCGACCGCAGGGCATCAGCAAAGCTGGCGACGCTGTCGGAGACCTCGCCCATGGCCCGGTTCAGGCCAGCTGGCCCGTAGCTGTCGGCGACAGAGGACAGCTTACGGACGGCGATGACGCCGATCGCGACGCCGGCACCCATCCAGATGACTCGCATGATCATTGACTTCCTCATCGTTTTCTCAGCGGCTTCGGCGGCGGGGCGCGGGCTTGCCGCGTGATGCCAGGGCAGAACGGACACCATAGGAGAAGGCGGCGACCTTGATCAGCGGGGCGCCGACCGTTGCCGCAACCAGTGACGACAGGGCGGAGAGATTCGCTGTCGCGTCGGAGACGTTGGATGTGATTCCGTCGACGTTCTTCAGCTGCTGATGGGTGGTGGTGACCGTGCTGGTCACTTCTTCGATCAGGGGCGTGGTTTCGTTGCTCACACTCCGGATCGTGGTCCGAAGCTCATCGAACACTTTCCCGAGCTTCCACACCGGCACAGCCAGCAATGCCACCAGCACGGCGAATACTCCAGCCGCGATGAGACCGGCGATATCTCCACCAGACATGGATCGTGTCTCCTTTAGAATCAGGTAGGCCGCCTGGGCTTCGACAGCCCGGCGGCAATAACTTACCTATGTACCTTACCTACTCAAAGGCCCGCGGCGTGTGCCGCGGGCCTTTGAGCTCAGGTCCTTGCTGGAATAGCTAAGGAACTAGCGTGCGTAGTATTCCACCACGAGCTGCTCTTCACAGGTCACGGGGACCTCTGAGCGCTTGGGGCGGCGAACCAGGCGAGCCTGGAGCTTGTCCAGCTGGACCTCCAGGTAGCCGGGAACTGCGGGCAGCACATCGCGGTGCGCGCCTGCGGCGGCAACCTGCAGCGGGTCGAGGACCTCGCTGCGTGGGTGTACGTGAATGAGCTGTCCTTCGGCGACGCGGTAGGACGGGCGGTCAACGCGTGAACCGTCGACCATGATGTGACGGTGAACAACCAGTTGACGGGCCTGCGCGCTGGTGCGGGCGAAGCCGGCGCGGAGCACCAGGGCATCGAGACGCATTTCGAGCAGTTCGATCAGGTTCTCACCGGTCAGCCCCTTGGTGCGGCGGGCTTCTTCGAAGACCCGGGTCATCTGGGCTTCGCGGATGCCGTACTGGGCGCGCAGACGCTGCTTTTCGCGCAACCGTACAGCGTAGTCGCTGTCCTGCTTGCGACGGGCGCGTCCATGCTGGCCGGGCGCGTACGGCCGGCGTTCCAGATACTTTTCAGCCTTGGGGGTCAGAGCAATGCCGAGGGCACGCGAAATGCGAACCTTACGGCGGGCACGTGTGTTGTTAGCCACGAATACCTTCCATTATTTTTGCGGCAAAGCAGCTCAGCCGTCGTTCAGTCGGTCTCACCCGACTGGACGGCTGGCACTTTCAGTGTCGCTGGCCTCCACTTGCGGAGAGCCGGGAGTGGCCGCTTCCCGGTACTACAGTTCGCAGTTTGCGTAACCTGCACGGAAGGGATCCGCCGAAACGGATCACGCTTGATTGAATCAAACCTTCAATGGTGGGTTGCGCAGAACGCGACTTGCCAGTCAACCGTCAATCCTAGCAGTGCGCCGGGCCGGCCGCTGAATCGCCACGGCTGCCCGTCACTTGCCGCGGATGATGCGGCGAAGCCTTGCCAGCCGGGAACCGATATCCCGCTCCGCGCCGCGGTCGGTGGGATGGTAGTAGTCGTGGCCCGCCAGGTCATCGGGAGCATACTGCTGGGCGGCGATGCCATGAGGCTCGTCGTGGGAGTAGACGTAGCCGCTGCCATGCCCCAGCTGTTTGGCGCCAGGATAGTGGGCGTCCCTCAGGTGCGAGGGGATTCCCTGCCCGCGCCCGGCCCTGACATCTGCCACTGCTGCGTTGATCCCGTTGTAGGACGCATTGGATTTCGGCGCGGTCGCGATGTGCACCACCGCTTCGGCGAGGATGATCCTGCCCTCGGGCATCCCGATCAGCGCCACCGCTTGGGCTGCCGCCACCGCGGTTTGCAGGGCCGTAGGGTCCGCCATGCCGACGTCCTCGGCCGCGGAGATCATCAGCCGCCGGGCGACGAAGCGGGGGTCCTCCCCCGCCTCCAGCATCTTGGCCAGGTAGTGGAGGGCAGCGTCGACGTCGGAGCCCCTGAGTGATTTGATGAACGCGCTGGCCACATCGTAGTGCTGGTCCCCGGCGCGGTCGTAGCGCAGGGCTGCCACATCGACTGCCTTTTCCGCATGCTCCAGCTCCACGATGACTGGTTCCGCCGGATCCTCCGACGCCGAATGCGCGACCCCTGCCGCGGCTTCCAGAGCGGTCAGCCCCCGGCGGGCATCGCCAGCGGCCAGTCGGACCAAATGCTCCATCGCTCCGTCGCTGACCCTGACCGAACCGTCGAGTCCTCGGGGGTCCTCAACGGCGCGGCCCAGGAGGTCGGCGATGTCGGCCTCGGTTAGGGGCTTGAGCGTCTGGAGCAGGGACCGGGACAGCAGCGGGGAAACCACCGAGAAGGAGGGGTTCTCGGTGGTGGCCGCAATCAGGACCACCCAGCGGTTCTCGACGCCAGGAAGCAACGCGTCCTGCTGCGCCTTGTTGAACCGGTGGATCTCATCCAGGAACAGGACGGTGGTGGTGCGGTGCAGGTCGCGGGCGGTGAGCGCCTCATCCATCACCCGGCGCACATCCTTCACCCCGGCGGTGATGGCCGACAGCTCGACGAATGACCTGCCGCGGCCGCGCGCGATCACGTGGGCGAGGGTGGTTTTGCCGGTGCCCGGCGGGCCCCACAGGATGACTGAGGACGGGCCGACCGGTCCCGTGCGGTCGGCGTCGCCGGCAAGGGTCCGCAACGGGGATCCGGGACCGAGCAGGTGTTGCTGGCCCACTACCTCATCGATGGAGCGTGGGCGCATCCTCACGGCGAGGGGGCTGCGGTGACGTTCGGCGCTGGTCGCGCTCCTGACGGGTGCGTCGTCATCGTCGTCGTCAGACCCGTAGGCGGCACTGAATAGATCATTCACACTGCCAAGGCTACTGTGAAGCACTGACGCCGGGGATACCGGCCGTCAGCCAACCGCTGGCCACAGCCAGCCAGCTGAAGAACGGCGTCACGCCGGATCGGAGTCAGACGTGGGATCACCCCGTACGGTGCTGGTGTCTCCGGAGCGGCTGCCCGGCTGGGTGGACCGGTTCGCGGCGGGCAACGGCGGGTTGGTGTCCACGTCCGGGCATGACGCCGAGACCCTGTCTCGTGGGGGTATGGTGCTGCGTGGGGCGAACGGCTGCGTGGCCGAACTGTACCCGCCCCGGGAGGCCCCCGCCCCCGGGTCCGGCGTCAATCTGTCGGTAGCGGGGCTGATTGCCTCCGCGACCAGTGAAGACCCCATCGGCCTGCTCCTGGTCCGGCGGGGTGGTTACGCGGCCGGTGTTGCCGAAGCGGGGAAGCTGATCGTCTCGAAGACCGGTACCAAGTACGTCCAGTCACGGACCGCTGCCGGCGGTTGGTCGCAACAGCGGTTCGCGCGGCGGCGGGCCAATCAGGCGTCGGGGCTTGCCGACGCTGCAGCAACCCACGCCGCACGGCTGTTTGGTGAGCACCCGCCCGGAAGCCTGCAGCTCGGCGGCGACCGCACGCTCGCGGCTGAAACGTTGGCCAACCCCGTGTTGCGCCGGTTCCAGTCCCTGCCGCAGTTGAGGTTCCTGGTGGTCCCCGATCCACGCCTGGACATCCTCCAGCAGGCGGCGGTGGACGCCCGCTCCATCAGGATCACGATCAGCGACCCCGAGGCTTCCGCCTGAGGCAGCCCCCTCAACGAGGGGGGCTGCCGGAGCGGCCGGGAACTACCGCGCGTCGGAGGCGCGTTGCGCCGCTTCGCGGAGCCGCGAGACGGCCTCGTCCGGGTTGTCCGCCCCGTAGATCGCTGACCCTGCGACGAATACTGTTGCACCGGCCTCGGCCGCGCGAAGAATGGTGTCCTCGGTGATACCCCCATCCACCTGGATGGCGACCGGAAGGTTGGCCCCTCGGACCGCCTCGGCTGCCCGGCGGATCTTGGGAAGCATGACATCCAGGAAGGACTGTCCACCAAAGCCCGGTTCGACAGTCATGATCAGCAGCATGTCCACCTCGCCCAGCAGGTCCAGGTACGGCTCCACGGGCGTCGCTGGGCGCAGCGCCAGCCCGGCCTTCGAGCCGATGCTGCGCAACTCGCGGGCGAGCCGGATTGGGGCGGCTGCAGCCTCGGCGTGGAAGGTCACCGAAGCGGCACCCAGTTCGGCGTAACCGGGAGCCCAGCGGTCGGCGTCGTCAATCATCAGGTGCACGTCGAGCGGGAGAGTGCTGACCTCCTGGATCCGTGTGACCACCGGCAGGCCCAGCGTCAGGTTGGGGACAAAGCTGTTGTCCATCACGTCCACATGCACGGCGTCCGCTGAGGCGATGCGCCCCAACTCACTCTGCAGGTTGGCGAAGTCGGCGGACAGGATGCTCGGGTTGATGCAGCAGGCGGTCATGGAACTCCTTGAAGCGGATGTGTCGGTGGTCTTCCCACAACCTACCCCGATCGGCAGGGGCACTCGGTTCTAGGCGGTACGGCGGATCAGCGCGAGGAACATCGCGTCGGTGCCGTGGACGTGGGGCCACAGCTGGGCGGTCTTCTCGTGACCGGCAGACAGCGAGCCGGTCAGGCTGACCCCGTCGAGTGCCTCCCCCGCGTCGATCAATTCGACGTCGTCGCGCCGCCGAAGGCAATCCTGGACCACTGCCGAGGTCTCGGCGGGGTGCGGTGAGCAGGTCACGTAGGCCACCACGCCGCCGGGCCGGACTGCGGTGAGGGCCGCCGCGAGCAGATCACGCTGCAATGCCCCCAGTCCGCCGATATCGGACGGCTTCCGCCGCCAGCGGGCTTCCGGCCGCCGGCGGAGGGCCCCCAGTCCGGTGCAGGGTGCGTCGACGAGGATCCGGTCAAAGGTGTCCGGGAAGTCATCGGCGACTGTCCGTCCGTCCCCCACCCGCACGGTCCAGGTGGATGGATCGAGCGGCCGCAGGGCCTGGCGGACCAGCTGGGCGCGGTGCTCGGCTGGTTCGTTCGCCACGAGGGTGTGACCGCCCTGTTGCGCGAGGGCGCCGAGCAGGGCTGCCTTTCCACCGGGCCCGGCGCAGAGGTCGAGCCACTGTTCGTGGCGCTGCCCGCCGACGGGGGCGCTGGCGTCGAGGGCCACGGCAGCCAGTGCCCGGGCGACCAGCTGGGAGCCGGCGTCCTGTACCCGGGTGGTGCCGACCCTGATGCTTTCAAGCCGGCCCACATCGCCTGCCGAGAAGAGCGCTGAGTCTTCGGCGAGCTCGCCCGGTATGGCTCCGGCGTCAAACGCTTCGTCAAGGCTTCCCAGTCCGGGGAGAGCGAGCAGGTTGACCACCGGCGCAGCGTTGTTGGCGGCGAGGAGCGTCTCGATTTCAGAAACGTCCCTGCCATGGTCGACGAGGGCACCGCGGAGCGCGCGGACAATCCATTCGGGGTGGCTGTGGGTGAGGGAGCTGATCTTCGTGGCGTCCGTCAGCCCGGCGGTCAGTTCAGCGACCCATTCCTCGAGGGACTTGGCCGATACCCGTCGCAGGACCGCATTGATGAGTGCGGAGGGGCCAGCGCCGATCACGGCCCTGGCCAGACCGACTGTCTGATCCAGGGCTGCGTGGGCGGGTACTCGCATGGCGAGGAGCTGGTGGGTGCCGATCCGCAGGGCGTCGAGAATGGCTGGATCAAGCTTGTCCAGCGGCCGGTCGACGCACTTCGCCAGGATGGCGTCGTAGGTTCCCTGGCCACGGAGCGCCCCATAGGCCAGTTCGGTGGCGAAACCCGCATCGCGCTTGTCGAGGCGGTGCTTGCGGATGCTGACGGGAAGCACAAGGTTGGCGTAGGCGTCGTCGGCCTCGACGGCGCGCAGTACCTCGAAAGCGACCAGCCGCGCCGGGTCAGCGCGTCGTGTCCGTTCCGAGGGCGCAGCGCTCGAGAATCCGCGCGGTTCGGGACGGTTGCGTTCCCGTCCGGCCGCATTCCGGCGCCGCTCGGGCCCGCCGGCTTTGCCGTGCCCGGAATTCTTGCCTTGTCCTGAATTCTTGCCTTGTCCTGCAGGGTTGCCTTGGCCGGGATTGCTCACGGGATGTGCCTCGTCACGAAAAAACCAGCTCTCCTTGTTGTAGGGCGCCGCGCGCCCAGTCCTGTGCTCGCATCATTTTCTTGCCCGCCGGCTGGACCTCGCCCAGGACTACCGCCGAGGATCCGGTTCCCACCAGGACCGAGGTCCCGTCCATCGCCACTTCACCGGGTGCGAGGTCAACCACCGCCGCAGGGGGCAGCTCCGGATCGGGGGTCCACGGCGACACCGGGCCGATCTTGACCCGCTGGTCGCCGAACTGGGTCCAGGCCCCCGGTTCTGGGGTGACCCCGTTGATACGGCGCCGCACCGCCAGTGCTGGCTGGGTCCAATCCACCCGGGCGTCATCAATGGTGAGTTTGGGCGCCAGGCTCACCTCTCCCTGCTGCGGGACTGCGTCGGCCCGACCGGTCGCCACAGCTGAAAGGGTCTGCACCAGCAGCACTGCGCCGCTGTGGGCGAGCCGCTCCAGGAGTTCACCACTGGTATCGCTGGGGCGGACCGCCTCGGTCATCGTTCCGAAGACGGGGCCCGTGTCGAGGCCCGCCTCAAGGCGGAAGGTGGAGGCTCCGGTGATTTCGTCACCGGCCATGACCGCGTGCTGGACGGGGGCCGCTCCGCGCCAGGCGGGCAGCAGTGAGAAATGCAGGTTGATCCAGCCGTGGACCGGGACGTCCAGCGCCGGCTGCGGGACCAGTCCGCCGTACGCGACGATTGCCGCCACGTCGGTATCCAGGGCGGAGATCTGCTCGGTCACTGCGTCGTCGATCCGGTTGGCGCGGATGACGGGTAACCCCAGGTCTGCCGCCCGCGCCGCTACGGGGCTGGGCGTCAAGATGCGTTTGCGCCCCAGCGGGGCGTCCTCGCGCGTCAGCACCCCGACGACGTCGAACCCGGCATCGACGAGCGCGTCGAGAGACGGAACCGCGACACCCGGCGTCCCAGCGAAGAGGACCCTCATCGTCTGGATCCGCGGCCGCTGGGCTGGCCGTCCTGCCGGGTTGAGGCAGCGCCGAGCCCGAAACTTGAGCCGATGGTTTCCGCCCGTTCACGGGCGGTCTGGTCCGCCACCGATGAGTAAGTGGAGCTCCGGATCGCGCGCATGGCTGCCTTACGGTGCTCCCCCACCAGGCGGTCAATGTACAGCGAGCCGTTCAGGTGATCGGTCTCGTGCTGGAAGCAGCGGGCGAGCATCCCGGTTCCCTCATACTCGACCGGCTCTCCGTTGAGGTCGACGCCGGTGACCCTGGCCCAACTCACACGTGGCACTGGGTACCCAAGTCCCGGGATGGACAGGCACCCTTCCGGTTCTTCGGGCACAAGTTCGGTGCCCACCTCAAGTACCGGGTTCACGACGTAGCCCGAAGCGTCACCGATCCTGAAGGTGAAGACGCGCAGGCTCACACCCACCTGGGGCGCCGCGAGACCTGCACCATGCACGTCGTCCATGGTCTGAACCATGTCGGCGACCAACCGGGCCAGCTCGGGGCCGAACTGGGTGACCTCGGCAGCTGGGGTTCTCAATACCGGGTCACCGATGATCCGAATGCTCAAGACGGCCATGCTGTGAGTGGTCCTAACGTTGGGGATGGTGTGATGCGATGCAATTCTAGGCGGGAATCCGGCCGCACCCCCAGTCGGGGAGTTCCTAGCGGGCAGATCCGCTGGCGACGGCGCCACCGGCCGTGACGGGTGGTGGACCGATGGGGAGCAGTGCCCGCCCGGCGGCGGCGGCATCCAGGCCGGCCTCCCACGACCGGCGCAACGCGCAGAAGCGGAACCAGTGCTCCTTGAGAACCTCCGGGTTGGCGCGCATGGCGCGCACCTCGGTCTTGCCGATGGCTACGCCCAGCAGGATCAGTTCGTGGTCATACTTCCACGGTTCCCAGGTACCGGCTTCGCCGTCGACCAGTGACTCCTGGGCCTTCATACCGGCGACGAGCTGCATCACCACCTTGTCGTCGAGGGGCTTCACCTGCCCGTCTCGGTCGGTGTTCTTCGTCTTGAAGTCGATCAGGCATAGCCTGCCACCGATCTCGGCGAGCAGATCAAGGGTGCCGGCGTAGCCGACCTCATGGTTCCAGACGGTGAGTTCGGCAGCGATGGGCCGCACCTGGTACAGGGTCCACCATTCATCGAAGCGGGCAGCGAAGGCCTCCTCGCCGTTTTCCGCGAGGGCCGCCCGGGCGCCGTCGACGTCGTGGGGCTTCTCCAGGTCCCGAAGGGCAACCTGTTCGCAGTAGTAGTGCACCCGGGTGCCCCGGTCGGCGGCCTCATCCCGGTAGCGTTCCGCGGCGACGGAGGCGTCCTTGACCACGGTGCGCAGCTGCGAGGGGTTGCCGAGAGCTGCGGGTACCCGCGGGTCGTTCGCGACGGCGTTCGCAGCCATGTAGCCGATCCAGCCGTCGAGAGAGGTGGTGGCCTGCGAGATGACCGTGGTGATCGACGGGACGATCGGACGGTCGGTGGTCGAACGGGAATACATGCGTCCGTGCTCAGTCGAATGAGCCAGCAGCGGTTGAGTCATACATCCAGTCTGACACCGGATACTGACAATCTATATTTGGCCACATTCCGGCGTCGCCGGACCCGGATTGGACGAACCCCATTTCCTCCTATAGAGTTTTTACTCGTTGGAAAACGACGAATAACCCTGTAAATCCACGGATTTTCACGCGGTTGTGAATCAACAATCAACATGCGGACGTAGCTCAGCTGGCTAGAGCACCACCTTGCCAAGGTGGATGTCGCGGGTTCGAATCCCGTCGTCCGCTCGCAAGTCACTGTAACTGTCGGAGCACCTTTCGACGGTCCTGGTTTTACTAGGTACGGTGGGGTGGCCGAGAGGCGAGGCAGCGGCCTGCAAAGCCGTATACGCGGGTTCGAATCCCGTCCCCACCTCCAGTACGGAGCTTGCACCCATTTCGATGGGCGATTGGCGCAGCGGTAGCGCGCTTCCCTGACACGGAAGAGGTCACTGGTTCGATCCCAGTATCGCCCACTCCAAGCGGTTCCCGTGATTCTCCGGAATCACCGGGTACCGCTTTTTCGCGGACGTAGCTCAGCTGGCTAGAGCACCACCTTGCCAAGGTGGATGTCGCGGGTTCGAATCCCGTCGTCCGCTCCACTTCCATCGCAGTTCACACGCCGCCAGCACGCGTGCTGCATCCCACCCAACGCGCCTCGTCAGTGGGACTGTCTAGACGATCGGCGGATTCAAGTGGTCGTTGCAACACCTTGAGGAATCGGGAGTTGCAGTGT